>JADZAX010000053.1 GCA_020852405.1 Verrucomicrobiales bacterium | reverse complement strand
GGACGGAGCGGTTCAACAGTCCGGGCCCGGAGTGGAAGGCTCCCGGAATCGGAGAAACGCTGGAGCGCAACCCCGACGGCAAAAAGCCGGTCTTGGGAGGCAACACCTTCGTCGTGGTCGCCGCGGAGGGGGATGACCTGGTGCATTCCGACGGAAAAACCGCCGCGAAAGCCTGCGAAATTCTCCGTCGCAAACAGGAATCGCCCTTTTTCCTGGCGGTCGGGTTCGTGCGCCCCCACGTCCCTTTTGTCTCCCCGGAAAAGTACCACACCGCTTTTCCATGGGAACGCATCACCCTGCCGGAGAAGGTCGCGGGAGACTGGGAGGACATCCCGAAGGCGGGCATCAACTACAAGACCAGCCTCAACATGCAGATGGACGAGACCCGTCAGAAAAAGGCCGTCGCCGGCTACTATGCCGCGGTGACTTACATGGACGCCCTGGTGGGCAAAGTCCTGTCCACCCTCCACGAGACCGGCCTGGAGGACAACACGATCGTCATCTTCACCAGCGATCACGGCTACCATCTCGGAGAGCACGATTTCTGGGCCAAGGTCAGCTGTCACGATGAATCCGCCGCGGTGCCTCTGATCATCGCGGTTCCCGGCAAAAAGCCGGCAGTCTGCCCTTCTTTTGCGGAGTTGCTCGATCTTTACCCCACCCTCTCCAGCCTGTGCGGATTGGAGGTCCCCGCCCGCCTCCAGGGAAAAAACCTCGCTCCCCTGCTCGACGACCCCTCGCTCAAGGTGCGGGACTCGGCATTCACGATCAATGGCAAGGACAACGCGTTTCTGCTCCGCGAAGAGAAATGGGCCTTCATCCAGTATGGAGAAAAGGCCGACAAAGGAATGGAACTCTTTGACATGGAGAAGGACCCGCACCAGTTCACCAATCTCGCCCCCCGGACCGACTACGCGTCGATCGTCGCGACGTGCAAAGCTAAAATTGCCGCCAAATTGAAGGAAATCCGCACCAACGATCTGACCCCGCCCCACCCCTGATTCCCCACCCACCGACCATGCACCCCACCAGCCTGCGGTCTCTTGCCTCCCTGAGTCTGCTCCTGGCATTTCCATTGAATGCCGAGGAGAGCACTCCCCTCATCCTGGATCATCCCCTTCCGGTTCTCGCCACGCCCGACTTCAACGCACCGTTGGATGCGGCCTGGAGTGTCGCCAAAGGCCGCTGGACTCCTGCGAACGGAGTCCTCGAGGTCGTGGAAATCCCCGAGGACAAACATGTTCCGGTGCTGCACCACCAGGTCGGACTGGCGGCGGCCATCATCGAATGCGAGTTCCGCTTCGACGGTCCGGGCTCTTTTCTTGTCGGATGCGATGGGACCAAACATGTCGGGCGCGTCGTCGTCACGGCGGCGGGTCTCAGCATTGCCGAAGATTCTGTGAAACCCTCCCACACCATCGCCACCCTCAAGCTGCCCGTAAAACAGGGCGAGTGGCACCACCTCCGGGTGGAATGGCAGGGAGACCGCATGGCGGCCCGGCTTGATGGGCAGGAACTCCAAGCCCGGCACGAGTATCTCGCCACGCCGAAAAGCCGCAGCTGGCTCGCGGTCGGCAAAGCCGCCAAGGTGCGGAACTTGACCATCAGCGGGGAAAAGACCAAGCCCTGAACCGCGCCCCCGCCTGGCCGCGCTTCACAAGATGAAAGCACTTCTCTGCGTCTGCCTGCTCGCGACTTTCACAGCTTTCTCGGCAGAGCCTCCGCCCGCTCTGGCAGAATCCTTCGACAGCCCCCTCTCCGCCGACTGGTTCTGGGGGCTCGGCACTTGGACCGCAAAGGATGGGGTCCTGCGCGGATTTGAGTCCGGGTCCCGTCGCCACGGGCCGGTGAAAATGCGGCGATTTCCCCTCAGAGACGGCACGTTGGAATGTGAGTTCCGCCTTGAGGGAAAGGCCACCTTCGCCGGCATCATCTTCAATGGCACGCAGGAACGGGGTCACCTCGTGCACCTCGTCATGGGACAGGACCAATGCCGCATTCTCGCCCATCCCCAAAAAGGCGAAAACGTCGAGGCCGCGAAGGAGGCTCATCCGGTTTCCATCGGTGACTGGCACCGGGTGAAAATCATTTTCAAAGGCCACATGATGACCGCCACGATCGATGATGCGACCATCACGGCCACCCTCCCCTGCATCGGCGAGGAAAAACTAACCTTCGGCCTCGGCGGTGACTCCGGCGGACCGGAAGGCGAAACCGCCGGAGCCCTCTCCTTTCGCCACCTCACCGTGCGACCTTCCCGCTGACCAGCCCTATCCTGCTGGGCCCCGGGAATCGGGCCCTTCCAGCCATCGTTTGTTGCTCCGGTGGGAAAAGAAAAACTCCCCATGACTGGCTAGGATGCGGCTCCGGGAAACTACCCGAAGCACCCAGATCTGCCTTCCGACGGTCAGGCAAATATCCTTGCGCACCTGCGCCGCACCAATGTCTTGACGAGTCGGACCGGGCCTGACTGAATAAGGATCCGTCTCCCAGACCTCCCTGCCAATGAATGCCGCCAGACTTTTCGCTGTCCTCCTCCCGGTCGCCGGGCTCCCCGCCGCCCTGCTCCGGAGCGCTGAGCCCTATGATCCAGGGCGGTTTGAACGCGAGATCCTGGTGCCCTCGAGCCGGGATGCGCTGCAGTTCGAAATCCTTCCCAACGGGGATCTCCTGTTCGCCGAGTTCTGGGCCACCGTGAAACTCCGGGACGCCGCGACAGGATCGGTCCACACTCTCGGTAAGGTCAAGACCCATGCCAAGGGCGAGGTCGGTCTGCTCGGGATGGCCGCGGCGCCGGACTATCTCCAAAGCGGACACCTCTATGTCCTGTTTTGCCCGGAAGAGAACCAGGGCACGATGCGGGTCAGCCGGTTCACGGTGAAAGACGGCGTCATGCCGGCAGAATCGGAAACCAAGCTCCTCGATTGGCCGTATGACACGGAGCATGTCTTCCACATGGGGGGCGCCATGTTCATGGATGCCAAGGGCGACCTCTACATTGGCAACGGAGACAACTGCCATTGGAATCCCGGCCTCCCCCTCGACATGCGGCCCGGTCGGAAGAACTGGGACGCCCTCCGCTCGGCGGGAAATTCCCGGGACCTCCGCGGCAAGATCCTCCGCATCCACCCGCTCGCGGAGGGTGGTTACCGCATTCCTCAGGGGAACCTATTCCCGGAGGGGAAAGAAGGCGCGCCCGAGATCTTTGGCATGGGCATCCGCAACCCCTTCCGCATGACGGTGGACAACAAAGACGGCACGCTCTACTTCGGAGACGTGGGTCCCAATGTCCTGCCGGAACTCGGGATCGAACCCTCCGGCTATGAGGAGATCAACGCGACCCGCGAAGCCGGCAATTTTGGCTGGCCTCTCTTCATCGGACCGAACGAGGCGTTTCCGATTTTCGATTTCGACAAGAACCAGATCGTCCGGAAGTATGATCCCGCCGCACCGGAAAATCCCTCGCCCAACAACACCGGCATCCGGAAGCTCCCGCCCGCCAAGCCGGCTTTGATCTGGTATTCCACGGTGCCGTCGAAGGAATTCCCGACCCTCGGAAGCGGCGGACGTTCCATCATGGCGGGACCGGTCTACCACTTTGATCCGGCCAATCCTTCCCCCGTGAAACTTCCCGAGATCTTTGATGGCAGACTATTCATTTATGAGTGGATGCGGAACTGGATCCAAACGGTGAAGCTGGGAAGCAAAGGCCCTGAAATCGAGCCCTTCCTGACGGACTGGAACTGGCGCCGTCCCATCGACATGAAAATCGGTTCCGACGGAGCGCTCTATCTCATCGAGTATGGCGACCAGTGGTGGGAAAATGCGGACAGCCGGATCGTGCGACTCGTCTACCGCCGGGGCAACCGGGCGCCTCTGCCCCGGATCACAGCCTCCGAAACCGCAGGTCGGGCCCCCTTCCTGGTCAATCTGGATGCGTCGGCAACGACCGATCCGGACGGGGACGCGTTGCTTTACCATTGGTCCGTGGCGGGAGAGAACCCCGGCCCTCCCGGAGCCAAAGCCTCCTTGCAGCACACCTTCACCCAACCCGGCCGCTACGAAGTCGCGGTCACCGTCACCGATCCCTCGGGGGACTCCAAGCGCGCGAGCCAGACCATCGAAGTGGGCAATGACCGGCCGGTGGTGCGCTTCGAATCGCCGGCCTCCGGATCGTTCTTCGACTGGGGCAAAGAAATCGGCTACAAGGTCGCCGTGTCCGACTCCGACAGCGCGACGATCGATCCCAACGCGGTGGCCGTGCAGGGGGAGTTCCGGGGACGGCGGTTTGTCGATGAGAATGACGCCGTCGGGATGGATCCCGGGCTCGCCCTGATGAAACAGAGCACCTGTTTTGCCTGCCATCTGTCCAACGCTCCCTCGGCGGGACCGCCCTACCAACCGGTCGCTTTGAAATATCAGGCCGATCCCACCGCGGCGGAACGGCTTGCCCGGAAGGTCATCAGCGGTGGCGCCGGGACGTGGGGTGAGTTGCCCATGCCGCCGCACCCTCAGCATACGCTGGAACAGACCCGGCTCATGCTCGGCTGGGTGCTTTCTCTGGCCCAGGAATCCACCACCGCCCCGAAACCCGGACTTGCCGGGACTTGGACCGCCCCCCAACAACCCGCTGACCGGGTCAACGAAGGCGTGCTGGTCCTCACCGCAGGCTACACCGACACCGGAGCCTCCGGAGCCGCTCCCCTGCGGGGCGAATCCACTCTCGTCCTTCATTCAAGACGCAAGAAAGCGGCGCTCTACGACTCCAACCAAGGCATGGCCTACATCGAGCAGGTGGAAGGAGAAACGGGCCTGCTGGGACACTTTGAAAACAACGACCATATCGTCTGGCGGGGTCTCAATCTCGACGGCATCCACCGCATCGTCGTCCGTGCCGGAGGCCTGACGGATCAAACCGGCCGTCTCGAGATTCGCCAAAACGGTCCCCAAGGCCCACTGCTCGCCACCGTTGACGTCAAGCCGACCGGCAATGGTGAGTTCCTTGAGATACCTGCCGAGCTGACCGGGAAGGGGGGGCTGTCCGATGTCTGTGTGCTGGCCCGTTTTGATCATCCTGATGGCCAGATCCTGGGATTGAACTGGATCGAATTTCGGAACTGAAGACGATTCTAACGTCCCCATGGTGATGTCAGCCGAATTTCTGATCGTCCTCGCCCCGCAAAGAGGCAGCCTCACCCGTGCCGCATCGTTCCATCTGAGCCGCCAGCCCCGAGGGAAAGCGCAATCATTCATCACTCACGATTTGTATACAATCCCACTTGAGTATTTCCGGTTTTCCGCTTGGGTGCTCTGATTTTCCTGTCGACCGCCGATCTTTTTCATGAGCACCCTTCCCAAAGTCATCGTCACCGATTTCATCAACGAACCTCTCCAGTGCGAACGCAGCATCTTGGACGGCGCCGCCGAGGTGACCGCGCTGAATGCCCTGACCGAGAGTGATTTGGATGGCCGGATCGAAGACGCCGACGCCATCATGATCTATCATTATCTCCGGCTCGACGGCGAACGCATCCGCCGCCTGCGGAACTGCCGCATCATCGTCCGTCCGGGGGTCGGATATGACAACATCGACATTGTCGCGGCCCGTGAATGCGGCATCCCGGTCTGCAATGTGCCCGACTATGGCACCGAGGAGGTCGCCGACTCCGCCCTCGGTCTTGCTCTGACTCTGGCCCGGGGTTCACATTTCCTGAACAGCCGCCTCCGACGGGGCCTCGGCGACTGGACGGTCGAGCAGGCCACTCCGATTCACCGGTTGCGAGGCCGGGTCTTCGGTATCGTTGGCTGCGGCCGCATCGGCACGGCGGCAGCGCTGCGCGCCAAAGCGTTCGGTCTGAGGGTGGTCATTTACGATCCCTACATTCCCGACGGAATCGAAAAGGCTCTTGGAGTGGAGCGGGCCGACCGACTGGAGACCCTGCTGGCCTGCTCGCAGATCCTCAGCCTGCACTGTCCTCTCACGGATGAAACCCGCGGCTTCATTGATGCCGTCGCGATCGGACTCATGCCGAGGGGCGCTATCGTCGTCAACACCGCCCGGGGAGGCGTGCTCGACACCGCCGCCGTCGTGGAGGCTCTGGCCACAGGTCACCTCGCTGGAGCCGGGATCGATGTGCTGGAACAGGAACCTCCATCACCGGATTCTCCGGTCCTGCGGGCATGGCGAGATCCGGAGCACGCGGCGCATGACCGTCTGATTCTCAATCCCCATTCCGCCTTTCACTGTGAAGAAGGCAGCGAGGAATTCCGCACCAAAGGCGCCAAAGAAGTGTTGCGCGCCCTGCGCGGCGAACCGCTCAGAAACCGGGTCAATTGAGTCGGAAGGTTTCAGCCGGGCAATTTTGGACATTCCTCCCGCCTCATTGCTCCTTGCCGGGAAACAATTTTTTGAGCGGATTTTTCAGGCCCGGACGCGAGCCATCCTGAGTTTCGTCCTGGGAACGGGGCAATCCTGGAATCAGTCTGGAAACGCCTTTCACGGTCTTGCCCGCCGCCCTGATGACCGCGCCTCCGGCATCACCGGCCGTGCCGATCACCCGGCCCCCGACCCCGGAAGCGAAATTGGTGACACTGTCGAGTCCCGGAACATTCTTGAACCGCCACTCGAACGAATCGAGAGGGCCCCGGGCTTCGATCTCTAGTGCTTTGCCGACAAGGTGGGTGAATATCTTGGTAATGCCCACCGATTGCGCCGAAGCCACCATGTCCAAATTCTTGTTCACCAAATCCACCCTGCCGTCGGCTTTGATCTCAACCAGACCTTCCTTGATGCTGAGGTTTCGGCAGGAAAACACCCCGCCCTCCATGCCGTAATCGGAAACAAGGAGGGACGAGGATTCCATGTCTCGGCCCCCGGGGTGAAGGACATCCAACAGGGGGCGCAGTTTGCCGAAGACCGGAATTGAAATAAAGTCGCCCCCTTCGATGGAGAGCTTCCCGAGGCCTTTCAGCCCCCCGAGGCTGGCCTGACCACCGCCTTGGAAACTCAGACTGAGCCGGCCATTGTGTTCGCTTCCTCCTCCCGACAGTTCCGTCACCTGATGGAGGGAAAGCCCGGTGGCTTGCAGATCGCCGGAGAAGGAGGGGATTCCGGCCAACAAATTCACCGTACCCGCATAATTCACAGTCCCTTCGGCCATGCGGCACTGGAAGTCGGGCAACCGAAGGGTCCCGTTTTCGAGGGAGAAGGCGCCTTCGATTCGCTGAATCGCCAAAGTCTGGCCGCCTGAGAGGGGGACGAGCATTCCAGCGCCGCTTTTCAGTGTCCCTTTCAATGTGGACGATTGTGGTCGGTCGAGGGATATCCGGGAAGATTCCAAGGAAACCATGGGCGGCTCCACGAACCGAATGCCGGGAAGAGCGGCCTCTGGAGCCAGTCGATGGTAAAGCGAAACCGGATCGATACCCGACTCCAGTCTCTCAATCAGGAACGTCCGAGCCGGCAGGTCGAGCGAACCGGTCAGCACCAATCTGCCGCCTTCATATCCGAGGTCGGCTTTCTTCAAGCCAACGGTGAATGCGGCGTCCTCTTTGGCTATCTCGAAAGGCACCCGGAGATGATCCAACGGAATCTCCTGCCAGGTGCCATCCTTCGCAGATAGTTCGCCTCCGATGGTCAAGCGTCCCGAAGCATCGCGATCGATGCTCACCTTGAGGCGGGACGCCTCCTTGCCGGCGAAATGGATCCATTGGGCGGCGGCAAAAACGGGAGAAAGATCGATCCCGGCATCCTGGGAAGCCATCTTGGTAGTCACGGCGGTCTCCGCAGTATCCTCAGCCCTATTCTGCAGAGATATCCTCCCGTTGATTTCCAAGTCCAATCCTTGAAAATTCGCCTCCAGTTTCCTGAGGTCCAGTTCATCCGGAGCGGCATCCCAAAGGGCATTGATGGATTTCAAGGCAACGGTGTCTTCCCCTTGAAAGAGAGTCAAAGTCCCATCCTTGATGGACAGCGCGAGAGTCTGCGAATTTCCGTCACGAAGGAACAACGCCAGTGGCGACAGGCGACAGGCGAAATCGGTGAGCCTCGCGACCGTCTCTGTTTTTGCGGCGGTTTTATAGACGGTGAGATCTTTGATGACGAAACCCCGCAGGGGCTTCAATCCGACGAACTCGTAATTCACATGAAAACCCCGGGCAGCCAGCCGCGCATCGATGACACCCTGGATCCGGGAGGCGATCCAATCGCGTCCCAACCACGCGGCGCCCATGAGCACCAATAGGAAAACCCCACCTCCCATCAAAGCCCGCTTCCCCCATCGCCAGAGAAGCTGCTTGATCAACCCGGTGTTTGATTCGGTTTCCATCATCACCTCAAAAATAAGTCTCATTCCCGAACAACACCTGACCTCAATAGCCTACCCCCAAAGTCGTCCATCCTTACTCATTCCCAACCGGAAACTTGATCCATTTCAAGGCATTCCCTCCGCCAGGAAAAGGATGATCACGTCCCTCGACAAATCGGATGGAACCTGAAACGATGCCGGAACATAACACTGCGCCGCTTCCCATGAAACTCCCCATTTTTCTCGTTCTCGCCGGTCTGATGCCAGCTGTTGCCTTGCCGGCAACCGACGCTCCCCCGCCACAATGGCGGGCCGGAGCGGCCCGGACGGTCATCACTCCCACCGAGCCCATGTATCTCGCGGGCTTCGCGAGCCGGGTTGTCATCGCCGAAGGCACCGCGATGGACCTGCAGGCCAAAGCGCTTGCTCTTGAGGACGATCGGGGAACCCGCTTTGTCATGGTGACCCTGGACTTGGTGGAGGTCGCCAATCAAACCCGCGATGCGGTCGCCGCGCAGGTGCAAGCGAAGTTCGGCCTACCCAACGAAGCGCTGCTCCTGAACTGCTCCCACACCCACTGTGGACCGGAACTTCGCTTCACCGAGGAAGAATTCTCGGAACTCAAGGATCCCCAGCGGCGGGAACGTTGCCTGCGATACAATGCCGGGTTGGTGGAAAAAATCACGGGCATTGTCGGGGAATCGCTGCAACGACTCGAACCGGTCACCCTCGTCTATGGACACGCGCGCTGTGGGTTCGCCATGAACCGGCGGCTGAAAAACGAAAAGCCCAGCGGAGAACCCTTTCTCAACAGCCCCAATCCCGACGGAGTGGTCGACCATGACGTGCCGGTGCTCTCGGTGACCCGGGCCGACAAATCACTTGCGGCGGTGGTTTTCGGATATGCCTGCCACAACACCACCATGAGCATCAAAGAATGGCACGGCGACTATGCCGGCCACGCCCAACGGATCATTGAGGAAGCGCACCCGGGGACGGTGGCCTTGTTCATGATGGGCTGCGGGGGAGATCAAAACGGGTATCCCCGGTTCGGCGATTTGTTCAGCCAACGCCATGGACAAAGCCTCGCGACAGCAGTCGAGGCCGCCTTGCAGGCAAAAGCCCGGCCTCTCTCAGGGCCGTTGAAAACCGCTTGGGACACCGTCCGCTTGGACTACCAACCCCCGCCCACTGAGGAGGAACTCCAAAAACGGCTCGCCACACCCCAGGGGAGCGATCCCTCCTACAGCATCTACCGAAGAGATTGGGACCGGCGCCGCCTCTTGGCTCTGCAGAAAGGGAGCCTGCGCGACCACTACGATTATCCGATCCAGGTGGTGCACTTCGGCAATGATCTCACCTTCATCGGACTCAGCGGGGAGACCTGCGTTGATTATTCGCTGCGATTGAAGCGTGAACTGGCGGGCTCCACCCCGCTCTGGGTGGCCGGCTACTGCAACGATGTCCTGGCTTACATTCCCAGCAAACGGGTTTTGCAGGAGGGAGGTTACGAAGCCGGAACCTCCATTGTGTATTGGTCCAATCCACTGCACCCCAATTTTTTCGACCCTTCCCTCGAGGAACGCATCATGGGCAGAGCCGTCGGGATGGCACGGCAGCCCTGAGGCCCTGGCCTGCGCTCACCCGAACACTTTCAGGAAAGGATCGCCCTGGTTGATCACCGGGTTTTCCATCGTGCCGTTGTTCATGAATATCAGCTTGCGCGCGTCAAGTCCGAGAGACCAAAGGATGGTGCTGTGCAGGTCGTGCACATGCTGGGGATCCTCCGTCGCATAAAGACCGAGCTCGTCGGTGGCTCCGAGAGTCTGACCGCCTTTGACTCCGCCACCGGCCATCCACATGGTGAAACCCCAGGGGTTGTGATCGCGCCCGTCGCCCTGCTCGGACATGGGAGTGCGGCCGAATTCCCCTCCCCAGATCACCAACGTTTCATCGAGCAGACCACGCTGCTTCAGGTCTTTGATCAGGGCGGCCACGGGCTGATCACTCTCGGCGCAGCGGTCGGTATGGTTTTTTTCAATCCCCTTGTGCGCGTCCCATTTTGAGCCGGTGCCGGCGAACACTTGGACGAAACGCACCCCGCGCTCCACAAGACGACGGGCAAGCAGGCAATTGCGGGCGTTGGCGTCGGTCTGGGGATTCCCGATTCCGTAGAGCTCCGTGATATGGGGCGGCTCATCCGCGATGTCCACCGCGAGAGGGATTTCCGCCTGCATGCGGTAGGCCAGTTCAAAGCTGTTGATGCGGGCCTCTAGGTCCGATTGGAAACTCCGCGGCTGAATGTGGCGGCGGTTCAGTTGGTTGATGAAGTCGATGCGCTGCCGCTGGCGACCGACACTGACTCCCCCCGGGTTGGCGAGATTGGCCACCGGCTCATCGCCGAATTTGAAAGGGGTGCCCTGATAGGTCGAAGGCATGAAACCGGTGCCCCAGTTGCGGCTGCCGTTGAACGGCTTGGCATCGCTGTCCGTGAGGACGACAAAGGCGGGCAGATTTTCGTTTTCCGTGCCCAGTCCATAGGTCGCCCAGGCTCCGAGCGAGGGGCGACCGGCGAGAATGGAACCGGTGTTCATCTGGCAGACCGAGCCCACGTGGTTCAGACCGTCCTGTTTGCAGGAGCGGATGACGCAGATGTCATCCACAATGGTCGAAGTATGGGGCAACCAGTCGGAAACCCAGGTCCCCGCTTGGCCGTGCTGTTTCCAGACCCGCTTTTCAGCGAGGATGGGAGAATCCTGCTCCCCCATGGCAGTCAGGGGACGCTTGAAACTTGCCGGGAGTTGCTGCCCTGCGAGCTTGTTGAGCAACGGCTTGGGATCGAACAAATCAATGTGCGAAGGGCCGCCTTCCATGAAAAGGAAAATAACCGACTTGGCACGACCGAAAGCGTGATGCCGCAGCAAGGGGGCATTGCCGCTGGAGGCAAGAGCTCCGGTGCGACCCAGCAGATGCGCCAGCGCGAGAGAGCCGAAGCCGGCACCCGCACGGGCGAGGAAATCCCGGCGGGAACGGGCCATTTCGTAATGGGGTGGTTTCATGGGAATCAATCGATGTACAGGAACTCGTTGGAATTGAGGAGCGCGAGGCTGAGATCAATGAGAGCGGCGAGCCGGGGATCCGATTTCTTGAGCGACGGAGCCGTGCCGGAACCAGGAGCCGCCCGGACAAGTTGGGGAGGAAGTTGATCGTTTTTGAAATTCAGATCGACGAGCGCGTCGGCCGCCGGACTGGTTCCGGTGAGCAACTCCTCCGCCTTGAGAGCATGGTCGTGCAAGGCAAAACGGGCAATCGACCCGTCAAAAAGGTGCCCATCCTCATCGCGCCCGCCAAGGAACAAGCGCCGCTCCGGCACCTGGATGGGCCCCGTGAAGGGATGGGGCACAATGACGCTTTCCATCTGAGCGCCAGGATCGCTCAGATTGTGGGCATAGAATGTGACAGTGCCCCCGTCAGTGCTTCCTGTTTCGATCACCGCAGCAACATAAAAGGCCGCTTGCTCGGGCAGGTGAATGCCGGAGGGGATGACTTCGTAATGGGGATTGCCCGCATTGTCCTGGCCGGTCAGTTGGACAATGAGGTTGCCGGGGGAGTATTTGGATTTCACCGAGGTGATGCCGAGGGACCATCCATAGCTGTCTGCCGACAACTCAGGACTGCTTCGCCAACGCGACGCAATGGTCCGCACCGAGGCGTCTGGGTAGAGGGAGTCCAGGCTCAGCACCGCCTGCACCGTGAAGCTGCCGCCTTCATTGCGGGGAAGTCCGTTAACCTCCACTTTCTCGAAGAGAGAGTTGGGCTGGATGTTGACGGCCGAACCACTGGAATAAGGAGAGGCCGGAAAAGTCTTGAAAGCGGTGGTCTGGATTTTTGGTGCCGGCGCCGGGGGCGTCACCGGTCCCTTGTTTTTGGAAAGACCTGCCCGCACCTGATCGAGGAACTCCCGAGCCTGGCTGACTTCCTCGCCCGAGGGTTCGCGTCCGAGCACGAGTTGAAAGGCCCGGTCGATGGAGCCTTCGTCGGTTTTCTCCGTCAGCGCCAAGCCCGCGATGCGTTGGGCCCGCCGGTTAAGGAATTCGTTATTCAACATGACCAACGCCTGTGGAGCCGTGGTGCTGACATCGCGGCAGGCGCAGGAATTGAATCCATCTGGCCCATCGAAGGTGTTGAGGAACAGAGTCCTGGGGTTTTTCATCAACTTCTGGTAGATGCTGCGGCGCAGCACGGCCTCGCCATCAAAGCCTGCTCCGCCCATGGTGGAGTCGAGTTCAAGTCCCGATTGGAGCGTGGCATCCCGGATCTGCTCCGCTTCAAGCCGCCGGATGCTCTGGCGCCAGATCAACTGGTTTCCCGGATCGTTCCGCGAGGCGGCGTCCCCGGGCTCGACCAAAGATGCCTGCTGCCAGACCGCACTGGTCATGATGAGCTTTTGCATCCTCTTCAAACTCCAGCCTTCCTTGACGAAACGCTGGGCGAGCCAATCGAGCAACTCCGGGTGGGTCGGAGCGGTCCCCTGCTTGCCGAAGTCGTTGCCCGTGGCGACGATACCGGAGCCGAAATGGTAATGCCAAAGCCGGTTTACCATGACCCGGGTCGTGATCTGGTTGTCCGGTCGCGTCAACCAGTCGGCCAACGCGGTGCGGCGGCCGCTGCTATTCCCGGCCTTCACTCCCTCCCGGGAGACCTTGGCCTGACCCGGATCGAGGATGGAAAGAAACCCCGGTGAGAACGAGCGCTTTTCATCATCGTCAGGAATGTAGGCAGCGGGCGCCACCGGCCCAACATCGCGCACCGCGTAGACCGGAGTCAGCGGTTTGGGCTTGAGCGCAGCCAGCTTTTTCAGCTCGGCCTCGATGGCTTCATACCGCGCCTTCGCGGCATCCTTGAGTTTGGTGGCGACTTTCTCCTGTTCGATATCGACCTGCCGCTGGATGAGGAATTTGTGCTGAACTTCCAAAGGGGTGAGTTCCGCCCCGGGCTTGTTGTAGAGTGACTGCAACTCAGGGGAGAATTTTTTCACCGCATTGACTTCGGCATTTTTCAGCCCCTGGGCCAGCAACCCGTCGCGCTCTTTGCGGAGAGCTGCGGTCGATTCCTCCCACCGGGCCAGCGATTCCGCGTGGACCTTCTTCTCCTCCGGAGTGGCGGCCACGATGGAGTCATCCGGGTAGATGCCGGAGAAAAAAGCCTGCAACCGGAAGTAATCGTCCTGCAGAATGGGATCGAATTTGTGGTCGTGGCATTTCGCACATCCCATGGACAGACCGAGAAAGAGCGAACCGGAGACGTCGGTGATGTCCTCCAGAATGATCCCCCACTGTTTCGGCGCGTCGCGTTGATTGGACTCATAAGGCCAGAGACGGAGAAATCCGGTGGCCGTGACCGCATCAGGGTTCTCCGGGGCGACTTCGTCACCCGCGATCTGCCAGCGGACAAACTGGTCATAAGGCATGTCCGCATTGAGAGCCCCGATGACCCAGTCGCGGTAACGCCACATGTGGGGACGGTACTCATCGGCCTTGTAGCCGTTGGAGTCGCCGTAGCGCGCCAGATCAAGCCAGTGTCGTCCCCAGCGCTCGCCATAGCGGGGGGATTTGAGGAGTTCATCAATGAGTTGTTCAAACGCCGCGTCGGGATCCTTCGCAAAGGCCTCACGGAATGCCTGGACTTCCTCGAACTCCGGAGGCAGACCGATGAGGTCGAAATAGGCCCTCCGGATCAAGGTGCGGGCGTCTGCCCTCGGGGCGGGGACAATGCCGAGGGCTTCCTGCTTGGCGAGGATGAAACGGTCAATCTCATTGCGGCACCAACTGTCGCCATCTTTCACCACCGGAACGTCCGGATGGGTCAGAGGCTTGAAAAACCAATAGTCAATGTCCTTGGCGGACAACCGTTCCTGGATCGTGCGTTCACCGGCGGAGGCTACCCCGACGGAACCCAGCAGGAGGCAGCAGGAAAGTCGGAAGATGAAGGTTTGGAAGATCATGGGAAGGGAATCTAAACTGAGGAGACGCCGTGGAAAGAGGTCACTGGGAAAATGTAGCCGGGCATGACCGGAATCACAAGGATTGCCTATAGAGTCTGGGGAGGCGCGATTCTGGACATCTTTTTTTACTTTCCGATGAGAATCCGCGATCACGCCAGACTGGGAGGATCCTTCAGGAGGGGGGAAAGCAGAGCCCCCTGGCTAACTTTTGCGGGAACTGGCTTCCCTGCCCAAAACGGTGCTATGATGCCTTCGGCCGGACGGAACCGGGGTCACAAAATCTGGAGGCGGGAAAGATCCTGGGTGTCCACCATTCCCACCGGACGTCGCTCCGCATCCAGCACGACGAGATCGTCAATACGATGGTCATCAAAGAGTCGCAGGACTTCCGAAGCGAGTTTATCGCTGGTGATGCAGATGGGATTCCTCGTCATGCAGTCCCCCACCGGCAGGGTGGCAACATCCGCCCGACGTTGGAAGGCCCGGACGAAATCGCCCTGGGTGAAAATCCCCCCCAGTCGTCCCTCCGGGTCAACCACGACCACCGCACCAGCCCGGGCGCGCGTCATCTTCTCCAGCACCCCACCGACAGGTTCGTCCGCGTTCACGACGACAAAGGCCTCACCGGTCCGCATGATGTCGGTGACCCGGGTCAGGAGCACCCGGCCCAAGCTGCCGCCGGGATGCAACTCCGCGAAATCCTCTTTGCGGAAACCGCGCGCCTCCAGAAGCACCATGGCCAATGCATCACACAACGCCAGCATGTTGGTGGTAGAGGAAGTTGGCGCAAGATTCAGAGGACAGGCTTCCCGCTCCACATTCACATCAAGGGCGACATCGGAGGCCTTGGCCAGGGATGATCCCGGCCGCCCCGTGATCGCGATCAGCGCAATCGGCCGGCGCTTCAAATGGGGAAGGACATCAATGAGTTCGCGAGTTTCCCCGCTGTAGCTCAGCGCGACGACCGCATCACCCGCGTCCACCAATCCCAGATCTCCATGAAGGGCGTCCTGGCAATTCAGATTGGCCGCCGGAGCCCCCGTGGAACTGAGCGTTGCCGCGAGCTTGCGACCAATCGCGCCGGATTTCCCCACCCCGAGCACCACGATCTTGCCCCGTTGGTCCAAAGCCGCCCGGAGGAGGTCGACAGCAGTAACGAAATCCCCGTCAAGCCGGTCCCGGAGGCGGGCAAGTTCATCGATTTCAATCTGGATGACGCGACGGGCTTTTTCCTGATAATCCATGGAGGGCAATGCGAACGTAACGGGATCGGAACCACATTCTATGCGGCCTTTTTCGGTCCCGCGCAAGCAGCGAGCGAGAGGGATCCTGCGGTCCCACTATTGTTGAATACTTAGTCCATAAATTCCTGTCTGACCGATCCCCACAGAGTTATAAAGTGTCCTGCCACTCTTCACCGCCGATTGCCAAGGCGCGTTACCGCATGCAAAGTGCCCTCCACTTTTCCCCTTCATCACTCTGAAAATTCCCCCATGGCTCCTTGGTTTGGCCCGCAAGGCCACTCTTACTTTCGGCGGACTGCTCCTGACCATCGCGGCGGCCTGGGCCTTTGGTGCGCTCTGGTTTGATTTCCCATTCCCCCGTCTGCGTCAGGCGGTAGCGGCACTTTTTGCCATGGCCATCATCGCCAGCCTCTTTCTGGTGCGTCCCCGGTGGCGAAAAATTTCCGTGGTGAGCGGTCTCGTCCTTTTCGTCGCCGGTTGGTGGATGACCCTCACGGCGCGCAACGACCGGGACTGGATGCCGGACGTGGCGGAAACGCCCTGGGCCGAGGTCGAGGGAGACCAGGTCACCCTCCACAATGTCCGCAATTGCGACTACCGCAGCGAGACCGACTACACCGTCCATTGGACCACCAGGACCGTCCGGCTCTCCCGTCTCACCGGGGTGGATGTCGCGATCACCTTCTGGGGTTCCCCATGGATGGCTCACCCGATCATCAGTTTTCAATTTGCCGACGCCCCACCTTTGGCTTTCTCCATCGAAACCCGCAAAGAATCCGGCGAGTCCTATTCCGCCATTGGCGGACTCTACCGCCAATTCGAACTGATCTACGTCGCTGCGGAGGAACGCGATGTCGTGGCATTGAGAACAAACCAGCGGATCGGCGAGGACGTCTACCTCTACCGGACCACTTTGACCCCGTCCGCCGCCCGTCGCAGGTTCATGGAATACATTCAGTCAATCAACCAACTGCACCAAAAGGCACGTTGGTACAATGCCCTGACGAGCAATTGCACCACCGCCATCCGCACCCAGCACCCGGTCACCGACCGCATGCCTTGGGATTGGCGCCTGTTGGCCAATGGCAAAATGGATGAGCTTTTTTACGACCTCGGGGTGATCAACACCGGGGAACTGCCGTTCGAGGAGTTGAAACAGCGGGCGAGGATCAACGAAGCCGCAAGGGCCGCCGGACCTTCGGAAGATTTCCCGACCCGCATCCGCGAGGGACGACCGGGATTCCCGTCGCCCGCTCCCCAACAGAAAAATGCTCCGCCCCCGAAGCCACAGGTCCCGGCGGCATCCGCCGCAGCGTCCTCAAAACCACCCCTCGAGAACATTCCTTGACACCCGGAGCGCTTTCTGGCGGCCGGCCAGAGTTTTTCCAAACGTGTCGTCTTCGACTTCGATGCAGACCGGACCATCGTAGCCGCACTCCATGAGCGCCGCCATGAACTGGGCCCAGTCGATCTCTCCAAATCCTGGAATCCTCGGCTGGTGCCACTTCAGGGGTTCCGCAAAGGCACCGACTTCGTTGAGACGCGGCCGGTCAATTTTGACATCCTTGGCGTGGAGATGGAACAACTTGTCGCGGAACTCCCGCAGCGGGCTGAGGGGATCCATGAACTGCAGGGCAAAGTGGGATGGGTCGTAATTCAGCCCAAAGGACGGGCTGGGAATGTCGGAGAACATCCGACGCCAGATCGCCGGAGAGGTGGCCAGATTTTTTCCGCCGGGCCACTCGTCCCCCGTGAAATACATCGGACAGTTCTCAATGCCGATCCGCACCCCGTGGTCCTCAGCGTGGCGGATCAGCGGACGCCAAACGTCGAGGAACCGGGGCCAGTTGTCATCAACACTGAGCCTCCAGTCTCGTCCGACAAATGTGTTCACCCGGTCCAAACCGAGAAGTGGGGCGGCCGCGATGACATGGCGGAGATGCTCCAAGCAGAGGTCCGCAACCCCCGGGTCAGGATCCAGAACATTCGGGTAGTAACCCAGTCCACTGATGGACACCCCGCGATCCGCCGCATGCCCCCGGATCTCGTCGGCCCTTGTGGGGGTAAGCCCGGCCATGTCGACATGGGTGACTCCGGCAAATTTTCGCTCGGCCCGGCCGACCGGCCAGCACATCAACTCGACAGTGGCGAAGCGTTCGGCGGCAGCGAAAGCGATCACCTCGTCGAGGGAAAGCTCAGGGAGGATGGCGGAGACAAAAACCAGTTGCATGGCTACGGCATCATGACTCCCTGGAGGCGATTCGGCAAGCAGGAAGGCAGGGGTCAGGAGACGGCCCACTTCCGCGCCAAGCGCAACACCGACTCCTCATTGGTATACTCATCTAAAGCATCGATGGGCACCCAGGCGAGATCGAGCGATTCTTCACTGATGATGAATTCCCCGTCTCCTTCATGGCGCAAGGCATAGCGAATATCGAAATGCTCATGGGCCGGTTGGTTTCCCCGGGCCGGGATGGGATGGATGTCGATGTCAAAAATCCGGCTCGAAACCGGTGCGATGGGATCAAGCCCCGTTTCCTCCACAGCCTCCCGGAGCGCCACGGCAAGAAGATCTGGATCGCCGTCGGCATGGCCTCCCGGCTGCAGCCAACGTTCCAATTTCCGGTGATGGGTCAGCAGTACCTTGCTGCCATCGCCATTGACCAGCCATGCCGAACCAGTGACATGGCCGGAAACCAAGCTCCGCAAAAAACAATCCGCATGATTGGCCACGAAGTGACAAAACCGTTCCACGGTCTCGCTTTCTTCAGGAAACCGACTTCGATAATCAGCCAAAGCGTCCAATAAGACAATTCGATGCATTAAAAAAAATACAGAAACTATTTAAAATTGAGAGAATTTAAAAAATCGGAGCAATTGCGAATCCAAGCAATCCCGAACGGCTCTGGGAGCCCTCCCTTTCCAAGGTTGGTATCCTTCCTGCACAGCAAGCGCCAAGACTCCGCAGAGTTCAATCTCCAATCAGAACAAAAAACTGACGCTTGCATCCCCTTGGACCCCTGTCTAAACTCCCCTCCCTCCTGCAATTGGCACGAATCCTGCCTGCACGGGAACTCCCTAAATTCTTCCAAGACGACCCCGATCCAACTGGTGACCCGAGACGCCGTGACAACCACGACCCCATCCTGCCCCCAGCTGTATTTCGATCAGTGCCCCTGTCGAAAACGATCGTGATTTCCTCCACCCCGTCTTGCCGTCCGTTTTGCGGACCCGCAGTTCAGCATGCGATACGGGGCTCCTTCCACAGCGCCCCCCGCCATTTCTGACGCCCCGCCATCTAGCTTTCAACTCTCCCAGAAAAACAATTAATGAGCCGTCATCTCCACATCCCCGAACAAAGCCAAGGATCCCTCCACCTCCCGGAAGTCGAGCGGGACAGCTGTGGGGTCGGTGTCGTTTGCCATCTTCGTGGCGAACGCAGCCGCCGGGTGCTGAAGTTGGGCTTGGATTCGGTATGCAATGTGATCCATCGCGGCGCTCTGGATGCCGACGGCAAAACCGGCGACGGTGCGGGGATCTCCACTCAAATCCCCTACCGCATTCTCCTCCCGGTGGCAGAAGCCCTCGGTCGGCCGGTGGCCACAGAGTCGGATCTGGGCGTCGGGGTGTTTTTCCTCCCGCCCGATCATGCGGCCGAGATCAAGGTGATCATCGAAGGCATTGTCTCGTCACGCGGGCTCGGGTTCATCGGCTGGCGTGACGTGCCTCAGAATCTGGACGCGCTGGGAAACAAGGCTTTGGCCACCAAACCGGAAATCGTGCACCTGCTGGTGGCCCGCCCCCAGGAGCTCATCGATCACGACGACTATGAGCGCAGGCTTTATATCTGCCGCCGCGAAATCGAGACCGTGGCATCGAAATGGAGAGGTTTCTATGCCTGCTCCTTTTCGCACCGTCTGATTGTTTACAAAGGATTCCTCGTCGCCACGGCGTTGCGAAAATTCTACACGGATTTGGAAGATCCCGCCTACGAGACGGCGATCTGCCTCTACCACCAGCGATTCAGCACAAACACGTTCCCGACCTGGGCGTTGGCGCAGCCTTTCCGGATGATGGCGCACAACGGGGAAATCAACACCGTGAGGGGCAACCGGAACTGGTTCAACTCGCGAACCGCCCAGTTCCATAGCAAAATCTGGGGGGATGACGTGAAATTCCTGCGGGACGCGATCGATCCCCACGGTTCTGATTCCGCCAGTCTGGACACGGCTTTGGAAATGCTGGTCCTTTCGGGCCGTTCCTTGGAACACACGATGACCATGCTGGTTCCGCCAGCCTGGCGGATCGACCCGAACACCTCGCCGGAAGTGCAGGATTTCTTCCGCTACCATTCCTGCTTCGCGGAGGCCTGGGATGGTCCTGCCGCTTTGGCATTCACCGACGGGGTCAAAGTCGCGGCCTGTCTGGACCGGAACGGCCTCCGTCCTTCTCGCTACAAAATCACGGATGACGGAATTTTCGCTCTTGGCTCCGAGGTCGGCACTTGCGACATCGACGATGCCACGGTGATCGAGAAAGGCCGGCTCGGCCCGGGCCAGATGATCCTGGTCGACACTTCCAAAGGGATCGTGAAGCACAACAATGAAATCCGCCAGGGACTGGCGGAAGCCAAACCCTATGGCAAGTGGATCCAGGAGCACCGACTGCGTCTCGATGACCATTCCCCGGTGGCTCCTCCGGAGCCCACCGATGACCTCGACATCCTCGGTCTGACCCAGCAGCAACTGGCGTTCGGTTACAATTCGGAGGAACTGGAAATGGTGCTGACTCCGATGGCCAAGACGGGCGAGGAAGCGGTCTACTCGATGGGCGACGATGCCGCTCTTTCGGTGCTCTCCCTCCGGCCTAAGGTGCTTTTCTCCTACTTCAAACAGCTTTTCGCCCAGGTCACCAATCCTCCCATCGATCCCATCCGCGAGCGTCTGGTGATGTCGCTGGAGGCCGATCTCGGTCCGGAGCGCAACCTTCTTGAGGAGACTCCCGAGCATGCCCGGGTCGTCCACCTTTCCTCGCCTTTCCTCTTCAAGCACCAGCTTGAAGTGTT
>JADZAX010000052.1 GCA_020852405.1 Verrucomicrobiales bacterium | reverse complement strand
GCGTGTGAACCGACGGGATCACAGTAGTGCACTCTTTTGCCCTGGATCAGAGTGGTTCTGGATTCGGACAGGCCCAGTTCCCGGGGGATGACCTGGCGGGTGAAGTAGCCCTCGCTGATGAAATTGGGGACAACGAAGATCTCGTCACAATCAAAAAGGGACCAACTTTGTCGGAAAATAGGTTCTTCTTTCCAAAAGGTGCAATGGACCTCCGCGAAGAGGCCTTGTTGTCGGATGGCATCGGCACAAACCCATGTGGGTTCGCTGGAGTCCGGGTTTTCCGTGGAACCATGACCAAGCAGCAACAGTCCTGTCCCGGGACGTGTGCGGCGGGAGTGGAGAGGGGACGGGATCATCCCATCACCTTCGCCGGAGCCCTCTCCAGGCGCAAGGAAACATCGTTCTGAGCCAAGAAGCGACGGGAAGATATTAATTAGGTATTATTGAAATTCTTAGTTTGCCATTTTTCCACAAACAAATTATAGTGGCTTCGAACTTCCTACTGTTCTGTTTTTATGAAGCGCACAATTACTCTGGTTTGCCTGGTTTTTGGCCTGATTTCAGGTGCATCTGTAAATGGCCAACAGCCAGGGGGCGCCACTCTCAAGGTTTTTGCCAAAGAACAGGGAACCGTGAATTTGAGCAGGGCAGTCGGGATGGTGGGATTTTATGGCCAGCACCAGCCGCAGATGTGGCGGATTTTGGTGATGGATCCTGTTTCTCCCAACCACCTCAGAGAATATCTCATGCAAGGTGGCCATGTTGTCGGTGAGCGCCGTTTTGAGCGCACGTCGGATCAGGACTACCCTTCGATCCCTCTCCGCATGGAAACCATCAAAGTCGACTCGGACCGGGCCTTCGTGATTGCCGATGCGGCGGCCCGCCAGGCGGGGGTAGGATTTGACGGGATCCATTACCAGTTGCGCTGCCGTGATCTCCGCAATGAGCCCATTTGGATGATGAACCTGATCGATCAAATGCAGCGCCCCGTGGGAACGGTCTATGTCTCCGCCCAGTCAGGCGAAACGATCCGTAAAGTATGGAATCAAGTCGGCAATCCCAGTTACTCCCAAGGCACGTCTGTCCCCGTGGCTTCTTCCGCCACGCCTGCCGGTTCGGCAATTGCCGCTCAAAATCAAGCGGCGACGCGTCCTTCCGCTCAGGCCCAAGGGGGCATTGTCGAACCCCCATTACCGCAGGTTGACTCCTTCGGTGGCAAGGTCAAAAACGTTTGGAAAAAGATACTGCCCGACCGCTGGGTGGACGACTCCTCCGGCAGTGTGGCTACTGGTCCGGTGCGTTGATCCAGTCAATGCGCCTGCTCAACATCGTTTCACCATCGAATTCAAACCAGGCTGCGAATTTCCGTCCGGCAATCAGGCCGGGCAACCAGTGGATGTCATCCGCCCACATCCGGTCAAAAGGAATGGCATCGATACCGAACCATTCTGGGCGGGCCTCGTCGGTTTCAGTAGGTGTGCCGTCGAAGGATTCCCCCCGGAAAACCGTGCAGTGCAGCTTCAGACCATCGGTGAAGTCGAAGTGCAGCCAGCCTAGTTCGATGAGATCCAGTGGAGTGATGCAAAGCTCCTCCTGAGCCTCTCTGACAGCGGCCTCCATCGCGGTTTCTCCCGGTTCCAATTTCCCGCCTGGGCCATTGAGTTTGCCGGCACCCAGTCCGCGTTTTTTATGGATCAGAAGAACTGAGCCATTCTGAACGATGAACACCAGATTGGCGTGGAGGTTCGGGACCCAACTTTCCCAGGAGTCCCTCATGCCTGCTTGATCGGGGCTGCATAGGCTTCAACGGCATCGCAGGTGCAATGAAGATGCCGATCCCCATGGACGTTGTCAATGCGGGCAACCGGGGGCCAGAATTTCGCGGCTCTGGTCCAGGGCGTGGGATACACGGCCTCTTCTCTGGTGTAAGGATGGGGCCAAGGGTCTTGAACCAATCGGTGGGCCGGATGGGGCGCGTTTTTCAGCAGATTGTTCTGCCGGTCAGCGCGGCCTTCGGCGATATCCGAAATTTCACCATGAATGGAAATCAGGGCGTCACAGAACCGGTCCAGTTCTTCCCTGCTTTCGCTTTCGGTGGGCTCCACCATGAGGGTCCCTGGCACCGGCCAGGACATCGTTGGGGCGTGGAATCCGTAATCCATGAGTCGCTTGGCCACGTCCTCCACTTCGACGCCGCTGGTGGTCTTGATCGGGCGAAAATCAAGAATGCACTCATGGGCCACGAGGCCATTCTCACCGCGGTATAGCACCGGAAAATAGGGTGACAAACGGTGGGCGATGTAGTTGGCATTCACGATCGCCAGCTTTGTCGCTTCGGTCAGGCCGGGTCCTCCCATCAGGGCAATGTACATCCAGGAGATCGTCAGGATGCTGGCACTGCCTTCCGGCGCCGAGGCCACAGCCTCTACTCCGGGGGAGGTGGCAAAACGGTGACCGGGCAGGTAGGGGGCCAAATGCTCTGCCACACAGGTGGGGCCGACCCCGGGGCCTCCTCCTCCGTGGGGGATGGCCAAGGTGTTGTGGAGATTGAGATGGCAAACATCGGCACCGAGGTCACCGGGGCGGCACAAGCCCACTTGAGCATTCATGTTGGCACCGTCCATGTAAACCTGGCCGCCCTGCCCGTGCACGAGGCGGCAGATTTCCCCGATGCTTTCCTCGAAGACGCCGTGGGTGGACGGATAGGTGACCATCAGCGCCCCCAAGGTGTCCTCGTACTGCGTGGTTTTTGCCGCCACGTCTTCCAGATCGACATTGCCCATTTCATCGCATTTCACGGCCACCACCTGGAAGCCCGCCATGACCGCACTGGCCGGATTGGTGCCATGAGCAGAGGTGGGAATGAGACAAATGTTGCGTTTCGCCTCACCCCTGGCCATCTGCCAGCGACGAATCGCCAGAAGGCCGGCGTATTCCCCCTGGCTTCCGGCATTGGGTTGGAGAGAGATGCCGGGAAATCCGGTGATTTCGGAGAGCCAAGCTTTCAACTCGGCGATCATGGAGGCATAGCCGGTGGTTTGCGCTGGCGGGGCAAAGGGGTGCAGGCCTCCCACGGTCTTCCAGCTCAGCGGCATCATGGCTGCGGCGGGATTGAGCTTCATGGTGCACGATCCGAGGGGGATCATGCTCCAATTCAGTGCCAGATCCTTTCCCTCCAGACGGCGCAAGAACCGCAGCATTTCGTGCTCGGTGTGGTGCCGGTGGAAAATTTCCTGGGTCAAAAAGGTGGAGGTCCGCACCAGTCCGCTGGGAAATCCTGCCAGATTTGGCTGTGCTCCGTCTGTCGTGGGAAGTGAGAAAACCTCTGCCAGGCATTCCACCGTGCTGTCATCGCAACATTCATCCAGAGAGATCCCGATTACCCCTTCGATGTCCTCCCGCAGCAGGAATCCGGCTTCGCGGGCTCTCTCCAGAAGCGAGGCGCGCAGCGGGGCCTCGACCTGAATCTGCACGGTGTCGAAAAAGATCTCGGACACCAGGTTGAATCCTCCTGCCAGGAGGCGTGCCGCCAGTTGTTCGGTGTGGCGATGGATTTTGTGCGCGATGGCTCGCAGCCCCTCGGGGCCATGGTAGATCGCATAGGCCGCGGCCATCACGGCGAGGAGGACCTGGGCGGTGCAGATATTGCTCGTCGCTTTCTCCCGGCGGATGTGTTGTTCGCGGGTTTGCAGAGCCAACCGCATTGCCGGCTGCCCGTCCGCATCGATCGATACGCCCACCAATCGTCCTGGAAGGCGGCGTTTCAAGGCATCGCGACACGCCATGAACGCTGCGTGCGGCCCTCCAAATCCCAGAGGCACCCCCAAACGCTGGGCACTGCCCACTGCGATGTCGGCACCCCACTCTCCGGGCGGCTTCAAGAGTGTCAACGCGAGGAGAGCGGTGGCCACGATGACCAATCCGCCGGCCTTGCGCACGGCTTGCGCCGTCTTCTCCAGATCACGGATGCTCCCGTCCGTGGCAGGATAGGAGAGCAAGACGGCCAGAAGATCTTTCCCTTCGGCGTCAAAGTCATGCTGAGAGAGAGCCGCCACCTCGATCTCAATGCCCAACGGATTGGCTCGAGTCCGGAGAACATCGATGGTCTGGGGGTGACAACCCGCGTCAACGAGCATCCTGGTTCCCGAGGGAGATTGCGCCGAGGCGATGGCCATGGCTTCGGCCGCGGCGGTGCCTTCATCGAGCAGGGAGGCATTGGCGACGTCGAGGCCGGTCAGGCTGGCCACCATGGTCTGGAACGCGAGCAGGAGTTCCAAACGGCCTTGGGCGATCTCTGCTTGGTATGGCGTGTAGGCGGTATACCATCCGGGATTTTCCAGAATGCAGCGCTGAATCACCGGGGGGATCAGGCAATCATGGTAGCCGAGGCCAATCAGAGGCTGCGGTGTTTGGTTCTGGCCCATGTGGGCCTCCAGACGTTGCAGGGCTCCTGATTCCGGAAGGCCCGGCGGGAGTGCCAGAGGCGTCCGGAGGCGGATGGATTCCGGAACCACCGCGCCGATCAACGACTCCACGGAAGAATATCCCACTTCCCGGGCCAGCGCTTCGGCATCCTCTCCACGGGTGCCGAGATGGCGGTTGGCAAATTCGTGAGGATCGTTCACAAAGCTAATGGGAAGTCGCGCAAGGCGGATCAACTGATCTGGCTCCGGTATTCGGCCGGTGTCAGGAGCTTCTCAATCTCACCGGGATCACTGAGGCGGATCCGGAACATCCAGCCATCGGTGTAAGGCGCATGGTTGACCGCGGATGGATCGGTTTCAAGATTTGGATTGAATTCCACGACTTCACCGGAGACCGGGGTGTAAATGTCGTTGGCGGCTTTCACGGACTCGATGACGGCGACCGCATCCCCGGCCTTCACCTGTTTTCCAGGAGTGGGCAGTTCCAGGTAAACCACATCGGTGAGTTCGGCCTGGGCATGGTCGGTCACCCCTATGGTGGCAATGCCGTCCGTGACGGAGACCCATTCGTGTGAGGTGGCGTAGCGGAGTGACTCAGGGACTTGCATGGGGCTATCAATCGCCGAACTCAGCGCAGCGGCAACTTGAAAATGTCAACCTGCGGCAATGGAACGGTGGCGTCCACTGCAAGCCCTCAGGTCGGCGTCAGGGGCTTATTTGCGCAGCTGGCAAGCTCCTCTGTGGCGCTTGCGATCGGATCGCCCTGTATCAACGACCTGGAGTCATGTGCCCGGTTTTGTCCAACCATGCTTCCAGCTGGGTGAAGTATTCGAGATGCCGTCGAGCCAGGAAACTGCGGCTTTGGAGCAACACCGGGATCGTTTCCTTGGGGGCGTGAGGCAGGGTACGCGCCATGGCAATGTGGCGGTCAGCGATTTCCAGCAAGGTTTCCCGGTTCACGGCTTCAAGCTTGCGGTGCACAAAGGCTCTAAAGTATTCCCGGAACTCCAATGATCCCTGGCAGAGCCGTTGAAAAAGCAAGGCTCTCTCCCCAACCAGCGTCTCGAAGCATTGCCGGCGGCAGTCGACTTC
>JADZAX010000051.1 GCA_020852405.1 Verrucomicrobiales bacterium | reverse complement strand
GTACCCGCCACTCTGGGTGAGCAAGAATTCCCTCATTATCCCAAGTGGCATGGACCGTCCGCAAACCGCCGAGGTCCATCCAAATCGGCAGGGTCGCGAACCAAGCGAGGTAATCCATCCATTCGTCGGGATGATCGGCGAATTGGGTGAGAGTCGCGCCGTGCTGTTTGATGTTCTTCTCCCACCGAGGCCGGAGGTAGTCGCCATGGCCGTCCGGGAGGTGGTAGAGGATGGCGTTGTATTCGTGATTGCCCATAATGGCGAGCGCATCGCCCGCATCGACCATGCCCCGGACGATTTGAAGCACGCGCAGGATGGCCGGTCCCCGGTCAACGTAATCGCCGAGAAAGATGATCTGCCGTCCCTCAGGGTGGTGCCAAGTGCTCCCGGCTTCGGCGTAGCCGAGCTTGAGGAGGAGGGCTTCGAGGGGAGCGGCATGGCCGTGGATGTCTCCGATGAGATCGTAGGGCTGAGTCAGGAGGGGATGGGGTGTGGGGTTGCTTTTCACTGTCGAAGTAAACCTCGTTTGAGAGGGTTTGAATAGTTCCTTGTTATCATATATGCTGACTCAGCAGTCATGTTTCAGAATCTGTTTTCACGGTCCGGGTTTTCAATGGAGCGGCTCGCCAGCTTCTGCACGGTGGCCGATGCTGGATCGATCGCCCGGGTCGCCGACAAGGATCCAACGCGCCAATCCCTCATCAGCCGCCAGATCCGGGAACTCGAAACGTTCTTCGGCGTGGAATTGGTCCGGCGCAAAGGGCGTGGTCTCGAACTGACCGAGGCTGGTCGGGAACTGGCGGCCGTGGGCCGGGAGAACTTCAAGGGCCTGGCCGATTTCGCGGCACGTTGCGAAGGAGCGCCCTGGACCGTGCGCATGGTGGCCTCAAACAGTGTCGCCTATTGGCTGGTGCTGCCCCGGCTCAAGCGATTGGAGAAGGCCTGTCCCAAGATTCGATTTGAAATCTACCACGAGCAGACTCGCGAAATCGTCACCACCACCCGCGAGGGCACCTACGACATCGCCTTTGTCCATGAGGACTCTCTGGATTCCGGATTGAAGAAGACCGTCCTCGGCTCAGTCGGACACTCCGTGCTGGTGCCAAAGTCGTTGAGTCGAAAAGCGCCGACGGACCTGACTGGTCTCGCCCGGGTCCCAATGGCCCTGCCGATCGGCGGACGGATGCGTTCCCTCATGGATGATCTCGCCGCCAAGGCCGGCATCACGCTCCAAGTGGCCGTGGGATGCTCCTCCTACCTCCAAGCCGCCCAGCTGTTGGAATCCGGAATGTGCGCCACGGTCCTGCCCGATTTGGCTCTGGCCTCGTTCGAGGCAACCCGGTTTCACCGGTTTCCAATTCCATATCGCTACCGCTTGTGCCTCGCCTGGAGCGCCCGCGCTGCCGACACGCGGCCTGCGCTGGCGAGGTTGATTGGGCAGTGCGGGAAGGCCATGGCGATCGAATAATGTCGCTTCATTTCACAATCAAAAAAGAACCAACGGGCTTTGATGAAGAAAGGGGGCATCGAAGGATTACGGATGCAGGAAAATGCCCCACCTCACTTGCGAGAAGGGAGTTGGCGGACACCGTTTGGACAAGGGATATCCCGGCTTCCATTCTGGGGGCGTTGGCTTGCCTCCCATGATTCAGCTTAGCACTTCGCTGGTGTCTGCTTATTTTCCGTTAAATCAACTGCGTTTAGGTGTGGTGGGAGGTGGCTCCGTGCGGAAGGCGATCGGGCCTTAAATTCCTGGAAATCTAACAGGTTGGCTCTGCCGCCAGTGGGACTCGAACCCACACTGAGTTTCCCCAAACGGATTTTAAGTCCGTTGCGTCTACCGGTTTCGCCATGGCGGCTGGTGCTGCGTTCCTTGGATCGAACGAGGCCCCAGTTTCGCAGCTTTGCCGGTTTGCTGCCAGAGGAAATTGCGGGCTTTGCAAAACCGCTGTGGAGACACGCCTCACAGGTCAGATCCCGACGGCCTTGCGCCACGTCGCCGCCATGAGCGCGTGTCCGGCTGCCGTAGGGTGCACTCCGTCCCCGGCCCAATAGCCTGGCTCGACCGCCGGATGGGTGATCCGGGCATGGTCAAAGGCATCCTGGAAGGGCACCCAGATGGCTCCGGCCTCTTTGGCGACCCGTTCCGCCGCTGCGAGCCGGTCGGAAAATTCGGGGAACCAGCGCTCGTTCACGGCCCCGCATTTCAGGACGAAGGGCTGGCACACGACCAATCGCACGCCTGGCAGTGTCGCCTTGGTGGTCTTGAGAAGGGCCGCGTAGCCGGTTTCGTATTCGCCGGTGGTTCCGGCATAGTTTCCGTTCAGTTTGTGCCAAAGGTCGTTGACGCCAATGAGGATGCTGACAAGGGCGGGTTTGAGGTCGGTGCAGTCGGCCTTCCAGCGTTTCTCGAGGTCGGGAACCTTGTTGCCGGAGATGCCGCGGTTGTAAATTTTCAGCGCCATCTCGGGGTGTTCAGCCAACAACTGGGAGCCGATCAATCCGACATAGCTGCGTCCGAAGGCGGCCGCATCATTCGCGTTGGTTTCCCGCTTCCGGTCCCGACCGGCGTCTGTGATGGAATCGCCCTGGAACAGGATGACATCCCCCTTCTTCAATTCCACAGGAGCCTTGCTGGTGTCGACGGGGGCTGGTGCTGGTGGGGTGGGCTTTTTGTCGTCGGCTGCACGGTTGGTGGAAAGCGCGACGAAGGCGGAGCCTCCCAAGGTAAGCGAAAGTGCGTGGCGGCGTTTCATGTCCTGATCCTACGTGGAGCCCGGGACGGAATCAAAAGATGTCTCGGGCCGACTTGCGCCACCCGCACTCAGCCGGTGGTTTGTTTTCCAGAGGGGCGAGGACCCCGTGGGCCGGATGCTTCCGCAGTTCCTGCTTCCCTCACGGGAGCGAAGCTTCGGCGATGAATGGGGCAGGGGCCCAGTCGATGCAGCGCGTCCAGGTGGACGGCGGTTCCATAGCCTTTGTGGCGGTCGAAAGCATAGCCCGGCCAGGTGAGCGCGTGGGCTTGCATGAGCCGGTCCCGGGTGACCTTGGCGAGGATGCTGGCTGCGGCAATGCTCATGCTGATACTGTCGCCTTTGACCAACGCCAATTGGGGCAGAGGAAAGTCCGGGACGGGCAAGCCATCGATGAGTGCGAAATCCGGAGGGGTGGCAAGTGCCGCGACGGCCCGGCGCATCGCGGTGTGGGTGGCGACGAGGATATTCAGCTCGTCGATCTCCGGGGCTTCGACGACAGCGACCGCCCACATCACGCGCCGGTCGGTCGTGAGCTGTTCATACAGTTGGTCCCGCTTGGTCGGGGAAAGCTTTTTGGAGTCGTTCAATCCGGGGCATCTGAAGCGGGCCGGCAAGTGAACCGCCCCCGCGACAACCGGGCCGGCGAGCGGTCCCCGACCGGCTTCATCAATGCCGACGACGATTCTCCATCCCTGCTTCTTCGCCTCCGACTCGTGTTTCAGATCAGGAACCTTGGAACGGCGAAAGGCGGGCGCGCTCATGGCTGGGCGGGGATTCACGGAACGGGCCATTCGACGGTCACTTCCTGCAACTGCTTGAAGCGGTTCGTGTAACGGACCAGGCCGTATTCGGCGCCGTATTCGTGCACTTCCTTGGTGACCTTGACGTCGAAGGCGCAGTAGCGGGCGATTTCCAGGATCTTGCCTTCCCGCCACCAGCGGATCGCCTGGGTGCCTTCGGCGGTTTTGCCAACCCCGAGCGTGGGCTGGGCCACCGCTTCGAGCTTGGGGCGGTGACCGATCTTTTCCTCGAGATCGACCATGAGGTCAAAGCTGGGAATTTCCTCCTTCAGATTGAGAACGGTGTAGGCCTGGAGAACTTCGTAGTCGAAGTAAATGTGGTTGAAACCAATGACCAGATCCGCCCTTCTTAATTGATCCACCAGATCGTCGGCATCATTTTCTCCAAAAATGCGGTAGGCGCCCAGTTTGGTGGAGTAGGTGACCCCGATGGACATCTTCATGAGGTCCTTGCGCCCCCAGCCGCCCACATCATTGGCGGACTTTTGGGTTTCCAGATCGAAGTATACAAAGTCCCGGGCCATGGGGAGACGCGGCGCCCACCTGGGCGGTGGGCACGGTCAGTCGAGCAGCGAAGGCTGGCGATCGGGGTGATGCCGGGATGGCTTGAGATCCGGAAAGATCGGATTTTGCTTTTCGATCCTCTCCAGGGTGGATTGGCTGTCTTCGGACGCACTGGCGTAGGCTTTCCAGAGAGTGTCGAAGTGGGACAGGTGCTCCTTGGCCCGACGGGTGGCATAGTCCCGTGAGGTCTCATTGCGCATCAGCATGGGCCAGTCCCCGGACTGGGCGAGCTGGAGCTCGCGGATCATCTGGGAGACGCAACGACGGCGGTGGCTGCCGAGTGGCTCCTCGTGGGTATCGCCGTCTTCTTCGCACGCCTGCACGACCCGGAGCAGTTGGGTGGCGCGACGGTGCAGTTCGGGGTAGATCCAGGTGTTTTCCTCCGACAGCCAGCTCGCGAAATAACCTTCCTCACTCCAGGAAGAAGGCAGGGGCTCAACGCTGGGCAGGGCGGCGGAGCCTCCGCATCCCAGCAGATACTCCGTCGGGGTGGTGAGGATAATGTCGTCACGTTTGCTGAGGAGGCGCAGCATTTCCTCAAAAAACTGGGGACCTTCAAACCACCAGCGGCCGAAGAGTTCCACATCGCAGGCACAGACGAGGATGGGGGGCGGTTCCCCGGGTTCGACCTCGGCGGCCAAGGTTCTGAGTTGGTCGGCCCGGGCGTCGACGAAATCTTTGGCATGTTCGAGCGCGGCGGCGCGAGCGGCGCCCGGATCATACCATTCCTTGTCGCCTTCCCCGCCGGTGATGCGGTACATTTTGAGGCCGGTGAAACGGCGGATGGGGCTCCCTTCCAGGTAATCGGAGAGCGCTTCCGGAGGGGCTTCGAGTCCGACGTCGCGGTAGACCTCGCGGTATCGTGGGTCGCCCGGATAGCCGGTATCCGCATCCCAAGCCTGGCGGCTGCTTGCCAGGTCGCGCCGAAAGAATGCGAGCCCGCGGGGGCCGCATCCGGCATTGGGTTCCGCACCGCTTCGTTCCGGGCCGAAGGCATGGGCTTCGACGATGGTCCAATCCGCCCCGGTTTCACGGATGAGACCGGACAAGGCATGAACGTAAGCGCATTCCGGAAGCCAGAAGCCCCGTGCGGGTGTCCCGAAGGTCTTTTCGTAGTTCTCCGCACCCACCGAAATCTGGGCCCTCACGGTTTCAGGAACCTGCAGGAGGAGCGGCAACACGGCATGGGTGGCGGCGGTGGCGGTGATTTCAAGATGGCGGGTTTCCTGAAGTTCCCGGAAGGCCCTGACCAGATCGCGCTGCCACCGGTCCACGTACATGTCCCGCAGGCTGGAGAAGCGCGCCGCATACCAGGCGGCCAGGCGCCTATGGGTTTCAGGGGCGCTTTCCCGCATGGACTCACGCTGGGCCAGTGTGAGGGCGCGTTCCAGATAGGCTTGGGCCCGGTCTTGCAGCATCGGATCCTGGAGCATCTCGAGCAGCACCGGCGAAAAATTCATCGTCACCCGATAGGGCACCTCCTCGTCGCGCAACCGGTGCAGCACATCGAGGAGCGGGAGGTAGGATTCGGAGATGGCCTCGAACAGCCAGTCTTCCTCCAAGCAGCGAGGAGATTCTGGATGACGAACCCACGGCACATGGGCGTGGAGGACGATCGAAAGGAATCTGTTCATGACCAATGAAACGAAGGGGAGCGTGATTTGGACTTCCTGTCAACGGGCGAACGAAAGCAGGATGGCGTAAAATGCCAGCAGGATGAGCAGGATGTGGGCGGGGCGCAAGGGGGAGTGGTGGACGACCACGGAGAACCGGGCATCCCACCAGGTGCGTCCGGTTTGGAGCAGGGAGATCAATCCGAAAGGCATCGCGATGGCGCCCAGGCAGATGTCCCAGGTGCCGCAGCCTGCCAACCATACGGTGGCGGCACGGAGGAAAGATTTTCCAAGCCCCAGGGGACGGTCACCGGAAAGACTGAGCCGGATCCGGAAAAGTGCTTTGCCCGGGGTGGCCCCCCAAAAATGAATGAAGACCGATTCCAAAATCAGGACCAGTCCGGAGAGAATCAACTTGAGATAGAGGAACTTCTGGAGGATTTCCGGCTGCGCCATCCAGGCATAGAACTGGTCTCGGCTCAGGTCTGCCGGAGGAGCCGGCATGTCGAAAAAATGCCGGGCCACACTGAGAACCAGCAGCGAATCAAAGAGCCGCGCCGCAAAGCGGGCCAGAGGGCGGCGGTTCGTGGGAAGGACGGACCTTCCCTGGGCCGCATCCTCCACTTGGGCCCGGGTGATGACGGTGCCGTTGGCGCTTTCTTTGTCCAGCTTGGCCTTGATCTCCTCCCGCTCCCGGGATTCGAGAAGTTCCCGGATGGCCGGAATCTCACGGAGGGGGATCCAATCAGAAAGGTCGCGATGCCAGCCCAGTTGGGAAGGCTGCACCGTGCCTTCCCGGATCATGGTCTCGATCTGGTGCAAAAACAGAGGACCCTGTTTCCCACCGTCGTCGGTCGCGATGTAGATCTGCATGAACCTGGAGGCGATGGGCGGGCTTCAACTCCGCCCGACGGTCAGAACGGGATGTCGTCTTCCTCTTCGTGCCCGAAGTCCGGGGGAGGGGACGCGGGATGCGGTTCTTCGCTTCGGTAGCCACTGCCTCCGGAAGGCTGCGGGCGCCCTCCGGAAGGGCGCTCTGTGCGGTAGCCTCCGCCACCGGGAGGGGCGAATTCCTGAGTGGAGGGCGTTCCGGCGGGGCTGCTGCCATCCTCCTTGCCTCCTAGGAATTGAAAGGCTTCCCCGATGACTTTGAGCCGGCTGCGTTTCTGTCCGGTCTGTTTGTCTTCCCAGGTGTCCATTTGGAGACGACCTTCAACAAAGACCGGCCGGCCTTTGCGCATGTATTGGCCCGCAATTTCTGCCTGACGGCCCCAGAGGGTCACGTCGACGAAGGTGGCTTCCTCGCGGCGCTCCCCTTCATCGGTGCTGTAGATCCGGTTCACCGCGAGCGCAATGTCCGTCACGGCCGTGCCTTTGGGGGTGTAACGCACTTCAGGATCCCGGGTGAGGTTCCCGATCAGCATCACTTTATTGAGATTCGCCATGACGAGAGATGATAGAGCTTGAACGCACCCTCAGGAAAGACTTTTTTTCACGTCCCGAGGCCGATGAGGGTCCACAGGTGAACTGCGGCGGATCGGATGCTCCCATCCTGCCGCCCCCCGGAAAAGGTAAGAGTGGGTCTCTTCCGTGGCGAAGCCACGGGTCCGGGACTCAGTTTTTGCGGTCGTAGTGCTGGAGGTGAATGTCAGTGTTCAGCGCCAGACGGTTGCGGACTTTCACGATGGTGTCCGGTTCCGCTTCAAAGTGGTAGTTGACGAAGAATCCGCCAGAAATGTGGTTGGAAGGGTAGGCAAATTCGCGGCGACCGAGGCGGTCGACCTGCTGAAGGGAGGCCCCTTCATCTTCGATTTCTTTGCCAATGCGGTTGATCAGAGTGTCGACGCTGTCTTCCTTGCCTTGCATGTTGAGCACGATGACTCCTTGATATTTTCTCTTCATGATACTGGGTTGGGGTCCTGTTCGGGTCTTTTGGGATTGTCTGGGTTTTGGGAGCTCTCCGGGGTGGCAGGTGCGGCGGGACGCGTTGTTTCCGGTCGCTGATTGAAGCGGGTCATGGCTGACTCCATGCCGGAGTCGAGCACACAATTTACCGCATCCGCCGCCCGCGCCAGAGATTTTTCGACTTCCGGGGCCTCCTCCGGGGAAAAGCGCCCCAGCACGTGGTCGACCATGTCGCCTTCTCCGGCGCGTCCGATGCCGAATTTGAGACGTGGGAAAGAGTCCGTTCCGAGCGTGGCGATGAGACTTTTGATCCCATTGTGCCCTCCGGCCGAGCCGCCGTGGCGCAGACGCAGGGTCCCTAGCGGCAGGTCGGCATCGTCGTAGACGACCAGCATTTCGGTCGGAGGAATCTTGTGGAAGCTGCCCACTCGCTGCACGGCGCGTCCGCTCAGATTCATGAAAGTCAGAGGCTTGACGAGGAGCACCTGGTCGTGGCGGGCCACGGAGGCTTCCCATTTTTTCTGGGTCGTCCAGGATACACCCGCCGAGGAGGCGAGGCGCTCCACCACATCAAATCCCACATTGTGCCGGGTGTGGGCGTATTCCGGTCCCGGATTGCCCAATCCCACGACCATGCGCACGGCGGGGCCGTTTGCTGAGGGCTGGGAAAGGGTGGGGGACATGACTGCAAGGTCGGGGGCGGAAAAAAGTCGTGGAGTCGGAGCGGGAAACGCACTGACCCGGGGCAGCAAAAGCGCCTCCGGGTCAGGAAAGGGCGGGGCCGGACGACTCCGCCAACTGAGTCAGGGAGTGAGCCTTGGCCGATCAGGCGCGGGGCTCGGCCACCAGCGCAACGACGACACCGCCGTCCATCGGGGTGGTGACGCCTTTGGGGAGAACGAGATCCCTGATGTGGAGAGAGTTGCCAACTTCAAGATTGGTCACGTCCGCTTCGATGCGCTCGGGGAGATCGGACGGGAGGCAATGAATTTCAAGGCTGTGGATGAGGTGGTCCATGACGCCGCCCAGTTTGACGCCGGCGCTGTCACCAACGAGTTCCACCGGGATGTGGGCATGGATGACTTCATCAGCTTTCACCGCATGGAAATCGATGTGAACGAATGCCCCGGTGAGAGGATCACGCTGCACGGCCTGCACCATGGCCAATTTTTTGGCTTCCCGGGCGCCTTCGATTTCGAGGTTGAGCAGGAAATTGATGCTGGTCTGGTGGCGGAGCACCTCACCAAATTCGCGGGCGTCGACCTGGATGCCGT
>JADZAX010000050.1 GCA_020852405.1 Verrucomicrobiales bacterium | reverse complement strand
GTCGAGGAGCGGAAGGCCCTGCAGATCGGCCAGTCCTTTTATCGTGATGAGTTCCTGGCTTCGAATCCGGGCTTCAAGCCGATCAGCGAAAGTTCGGCTTCCTATTCCGGTGGAGGGATCCTGGGGCCCATCGTGGGCACCGTGCTCCTGACAACCATCGCTGTGGTGGTGGCTCTTTTCATCGGGGTGGCGGCGGCGGTTTTCCTCAGCGAATACAGCAGCGGAGGACCCTTCATCGACGCCATCCGGCTGGCCATTCTGAATCTGGCCGGCGTTCCCTCAATTGTCTTCGGCCTTTTCGGACTGGGTCTATTCTGCCTGGCGTTGGGGTGGGGGACATCCATGCTTTCCGGGGGCTTTACTCTGGCGGTCATGATTCTCCCCGTGATCATCACCGCCAGTGAGGAATCACTGAAAGCGATTCCCAAAGGATTCCGGGAAGCGTCGCTCGCTCTCGGGGCCACCAAGTGGCAGACCATCCGGAAGGCCGTGCTGCCGTATGCGATGCCCGGAATCCTGACCGCCTCCGTGCTGGGCGTGACCCGCGTTGCCGGAGAAACCGCGCCGATCATGTTTACTGCCGCCGTCGCCGCCAAGGACAAGCTTCCCTGGGAGAACCTCGGGGATGGGGGCTTCTTTTCCCAATCGGTGCAGTCATTGCCCTATCACATTTTCACTGTTTCAGCCCGCATTCCTCAAACTGAATACACGCGTCCCATGCAATACGGCTCCGTGTTTGTTTTCATGGTCATGGTGATGTGCCTTTCCGGACTCAGCGTCTGGATGCGCACCCATTACCGTGCAAAACTGAAATGGTAATTCTGAGGCAGCTTATTTCCCATGAAAGTCCTGATGAACGATACAGACCCCAATCAAACTGAGGCCGGATCCCTAGTGAACTCTGAACCGATCAACGAAGGGTTCCGATCCGTAATTGATGTCGAGCAGGTTTCTTTCGCCTACGATGGCAAAAAAGAGGTTCTGCGCGATGTCTCGATGAAGATCCGGGAAAAGGAAGTCACCGCCTTTATCGGACCCTCCGGCTGCGGTAAAACCACCTTGTTGAGATGTTTCAACCGGATGAACGATCTGATCCCCACCGCCGCGATCACGAAGGGCCGGATCCGGATTCTCGATTCGGACATTTCGGCCCGGGAGGTCGATCCGATCGAGTTGCGGAAAAGCGTGGGGATGGTCTTCCAGAAATACAATCCGTTCCCCAAATCGATTTACGAGAACGTGGCCTATGGTCTCCGCATTGCCGGAGTTAAAAAAAAATCGGTCCTCGATGAAACCGTTGAATCGAGTCTCCGTCACGCCGGACTTTGGGAGGAGGTCAAAGACCGGCTCGACAGCAGCGGTCTCGGCCTGTCCGGGGGGCAGCAACAACGCCTTTGCATTGCCCGGACCATCGCGGTGAAGCCGGAAATCATTCTCATGGATGAACCTTGTTCCGCTCTGGATCCCATCTCCACGACCCGGATCGAGGAATTGATCACCCAATTGAAGAAGGATTTCACCATTGTCATCGTTACGCACAGCATGCAGCAAGCCACCCGGGTTTCTGACCGAACGGCTTTCTTTTATTTGGGGAATTTGATCGAGATGGACGACACCACCAAAATTTTCACCAGTCCCGCCGAGCGCCGGACGGAAGATTACATCAGCGGGAAATTCGGCTGATGCCTCCGGTTTACTAGCAATTCTCCACCTTTTCCCACACCCAATGAGCCAGGAATTACGACACACCCTTGGAGTCATCGATGAGGCCTTCAGCCGCTTGCGCGCCGAAATTCTGATCATGGCCGCCCAGACGCGGACCAACCTTATCCATGCCATCAACGGATTGTTTGAGCGCGACACCGCGCTCTGCAACCAGGCCATCGCGGACGACAGCGATGTCGATCTCCTGGAGAAAAAAATCGACCGGGAAGGCACCGAAATCATCGTCCGCTACACGCCCTTTGCCACGGATCTGAGGCGCGTGCTGGGAGCCATGAAGGTGGCGGCCGAGTTGGAGCGGATTTCCGACCAGGCCGTTGGGATCGCCCGACGGGGGCGGAAGCTGAATGATTGCCCGGCACTGGATGAAGTTGTTCTCGTCCGCAGCCTGACCGATGCAATTTTGGCCATCTACGATGAAGCCGTCCTGGTCTTCGAAGAAGAGAACGTGGAACGGGCGCTGCAGATCAAACCGATGGACAAAAAGATTGATGTGCTCCATCGCGAACTGATCGAGGAGATGAACCGGGGTATGGAAAAGCATCCGGACCGTCTCAAAGATTACCTGGAGGTCGTGTTCCTGATCCGCTTTCTGGAGCGCGCGGCCGACCATGCGGTGAACATCGGAGAAAATGCGATCTACATCCGAAGTGGTCAGGACATCCGCTATACCCAGTCCTGAACTGGACAGCGAGGGACGGTCCACATGCGTCGGGAGCGGCCAGTGGATCGGTGAGTGACGCTCTCTCCGCGCTTTGACAACCCTTGTGTTTTTGCTCTGTCATGTCTGGAGCAAACTTGAGTGCGGTTTTACCGCGCGCCCAGTCCGAACGGGGTTCCGGGGCCCTGGCGAGGGAACGGCGGTGCTGGCGCGCGGTTGCCGGAGGTTCCTTTGATTCCCGCTCTCTCCCCGCTTGCATGCGGCGTCAGAAAGCGCACACTACCCCATGGCATTGGACAAAACACAGGTAGGAATCATCGGTCTGGGAATCATCGGCAGCCGCGTTGCCGGAGTGCTCAACAAAGCGGGCGCGCAGGTTTACGTCTGGAACCGGACCCCGCGGCCGGTGACCAATTTTCTCAGCTCTCCCGGAGAAGTGGCCCGCCTTGCCAATGTCGTGCAAATTTTTGTCACCCACGGTGAGGCCCTCCTCACGGTGTTGGATTCGATCAAACCCCACCTGACCCGGAAACACATCATCATGAACCACTCCACCATCGATGTGGAGTCCACGCTGCAGGCCGCCGGGATCGTGGAGGAAAGCGGGGCGGCCTTTCTGGATGCCCCGTTCACCGGCAGCCGCCTCGCGGCGGAGAAAGCCGCGCTCGTCTATTATGTCGGCGGGGATACCAAGGTCCTGGAACGCGCCCGGCCGGTCTTGGAGGCCACCGCGAAGGAGATCCTCCCGGTGGGCAAGATCGGTGATGCCACGACCATCAAAATCGCGACGAACATGATCTCTGCCGCCACGGTGCAGGTTCTCTCCGAGGCCTACGGAGTGACAGTCTCCGCCGGCATTGATCCGCGGAAACTCATGGAGGCCCTGGAATTGAACGGGTGCGGCTCGCCGCTGACGGCAATGAAGCTGCCGACCATGATCAACCAGGACTACACCCCGCATTTCTCCCTGAAGAACATGTTCAAGGACGCCCAGTTGGCTCTGGGATTGGCCAACCGCCACCGCATCGATCTGCCGGTGCTTTCCACGACCGCCAGCATGATGTTCAAGACCATGCAAAAGGGCTACGCCGAGCAGGACTACTCCGTACTCGCCCGGAATTATCAGGAAGAGCCAGGCGGACGGCGCTGAACGGACCGGATTGATACCCCTTGGGGGGCGGCCTCCTTGCCGTGTTGGCGAGCGTCCCATGGCGATGGAATTCATAGGTCGTATTTCAGGGTGGCAATCGGATCCATCAGACGCGACGATCCGGCCATGGTCGAAAATGGCCCATCACCCCACGCTCCGGATCACTGGCTCAGTGTCATCGCTTTGCTGCTGCTTTTGACCGGGGGCTATGTGGTGTTCGGACAGGTCGGCGGTTTCAAGTTCGTGCAGTTTGACGATCCCGCGCTGGTCACGGGCAATCCCTATGTCAACCGTGGTCTGACAGGCGACTCCGTGGTCTGGGCCTTCACGTTTCGCGAAAGCGAGGGTCGGCCGGTGGAGCCGATGGCGCGGGAAATCTGGGCGCCCCTGGCATTTCTGTCCCATGCCTTTGATTTTCAGTTTTTTGGGGAGGATCCAGGGCGGCATCACCTCGTCAATCTGGGCTTGCACCTCGGCTCTGTGGCGCTGGTCTTTATGCTGTTCCTTGTGTTGTCGGATCATCCGGTGGTCGCCCTTCTGGTGGCGGCCGTGGTTTGTTTCCATCCCATGCGCGTGGAATCCGTGGCCTGGATTTCGGAGCGGAAAGGACTGCTCAGCGGCTTCTTCGTGCTGGGGGCGTTGAATTTCCATGCCCTTGGGATCAAGATACCCGGCCTGGCGGATCGAAGTTGGTTGAAAGCAGGGACGATCCTCACCTTCATCCTGGCCTGCCTCGCCAAGCCGACCGCGATCGTGACGCCGCTGTTGATGGGGGTGATTGATGGCTGGTTTTCCAGCCGAGAAAACGTGCAACTCCTCAACTGGCGTTACTGGAGGGACCAATCCCGCGCAAAATGGGTTTACTGGGCTGTCGCCCTGTTGATCGGCGGGGTGACGGTGGCCCTGAATGCCATCCATGGTCACGCGGACGGGCCCGGTGGAGATCCGGGACTGCTGGCGCGGTGGGTCCGGATACCCGTCACGATTCTCTTTTACCTTGAACGGACGCTCTGGCCTTCCGGACTGTATCCGAATTATCCGGCCTATCCCCATTCACTGGTCTGGGGCACGATTCTGGGCATCGCTGTGGTGGTGGGAATGTCCATTCAGGCCTGGCGCATGCGTCGCTCTGCTCCCGAATGGCTCTTCGGGTGTCTCTGGTTCCTCGTCTGTCTGTTGCCCGTGATGGGTTTCGTCCATGTCGGCCGGAGTTTCACGTCCGACCGTTACACCTACCTGGCCCATGCCGGTCTTGCCTTCGCGATGGTGCAAAGCCTGACGACCCTGATGGAAAAAAGGAGGAGCCTGTCCACGCCCATTCTGGGTCTGCTGATCGGGCTCGTTTTCCTGATTGGACTCGGCAGCAGACAGTTGGCGGGGATTTGGCGGGACTCGGGGAGGCTCTTTAAACGGGGGATTCTCGTCCAACCGGACTCCGCCTCGAACTGGAACAACCTTGGCGCATGGCAGACGATGTCCGGCGATTTCGATGGCGGAATCGGGGCGCTCCGGAAAGCGGTCGCACTTGGCTCCGAGCCCGAGGCCTTCTACAACCTCGCCAATGCCCTGCGATACCAAGGCGATGATCTGGCCGGGGCCGTGGCGCTCTACCGGGATTGTCTCAGGCGCGATCCGGCCAATGCGAGGGCGATGCGGGACCTGGGCATGGTTTTGACCGACCCTGCAGCCGGCATTCTCTATGATCCCATCGAGGGCTGCCCGTGGTTGGAAAAAGCAGGGGAGTGGTTCCTCCGCGAAGGCCAGGGAGCCGAGGTGGATGCCATCAGGAAGCGCTTGCTTGCCAACTATGCGGAAACCGGGGATGCCGC
>JADZAX010000049.1 GCA_020852405.1 Verrucomicrobiales bacterium | reverse complement strand
GATCACGACCAGCAGCTCGATCAGGGTGAACCCCTGATTTCTCTTTTTTGTGGTTTTCATTGTATGGTTTCCTTTCACTTATTTTTTGCCCTCAATGAGAGCAGTATGTTGTGGTAATCGGTTCCACCCGGAACGCGATCCCGTATGTAGAATGACAAAATTCGGGTTCTGACACAAGAAAAATGAGCGAAAAAGGGAATCATCCCCACCATGACGGGCTGACGAGGGATTTTCTTGAAGCTTTGCATAACCGGTATACCATCTGGGACTTGGAATGAAGAATGGCTCCTCAGTCGTGGTGGCAGTCGCAGGTGCTCTGGTGGGGCACTTGTTTGTATTCCTGCTGATTGTGGCGCTGTTCTCGCTCACCGGGGCGCTGGGGGCCAAGGGAACGGCGGCACCTCCGGTGGAGGAAGTCACGATCATGCTGGCTGATCTGGTCAACGAGGAAACGCTTCAGCCCAAGGAACAGAGCCAGCACTATGTGCGGACCGATGCGGATCAGGAAGCCACCAAGCCCGAGAACGCCCCTTTTCATTCCGATCACAACACCCGTGCGGCTTCGGAAGCGCCCGCGGTGGCGGACGCGCCCCCTATTCCGACCATCCAAAGCGACCGCCAGCTTCCGGTGTTTGAAATGCGGAACCGCAAGTATGTGGACGGGGAGTTCTCCGAGGTCTCGAAACAAAGTCAGCCGACTCCTGACGGGGCCGCGGCGGCTTCTCAGGCTCAAGTCCGGCCGGAACTGGCTCCGAAGCCGGATATGATCCTTGCTCAGGCATCGGCCGCGGTGCTTCCCGAGGCTCCCTCCCGTCAGCCCGATACTGAGAAATTGGCCGACAAACCGGAAGAGGACCGGTCTCCCGAGGTTGCCCCTGATCTTCCGCCGCTAGCGGATGGCCTCAAAAAGACCGCCGAGCGTGCCGATCAGCCCACCGAGGCTGCCAAAATCAGGCCAAGTGAACAGGTTGGACGATCTGCGGAACCGGTTCCCGTCGACCCTGTCAAACCCCTCTTGGAACAGAAGCCGAACCCGATGGCGGTGACTCGTCCGGCGCCGCCGGACCAACCGGCCGCTCAATCTGCGACAACCGGAGTGCGGGGGGCTCCCGATGCGCCGCCGACGCCGAAACCGCCATCCCGCGAAACCGCCTTCAACCCCGAGACTCATCGGAACCAGGCCCAGGGCTCGATCGGTCGACGAGGGGAGGCCGCAGTCGATGCCGAGGCCAATGCTTTGGGCCGTTATAAAAAGCAGGTGTTGCAGACCATCGAGCGCAAATGGCACCAATACCGCGGCAAGTATGCGGAATTTGTCACCTACGGGACCTTGCGGATTACTTTCCGGGTTGACCGTCAGGGCAATCCCAAAGGCATGCGCATTGTCCGCAACGATACCAGCGCGGTGACCGCCGAATTCACCGTCAAGGCGATCTTGGATGCGGAAATCCCTCCCATGCCGGCGGATGTGGCCGCTCTATTGGGCGAACGTGGTCTCGAAATCGACTATCGCGTGCTGCTCTACTGAAGCGCGTATGAGGGCGCCAAGTGGTCCGATCTCGGTGGCATTCCTTTATTCTTGCCGGGATTCTGCCTTGACGCCGGGCGCCCGTGTCCCTAAGTTGGCGCGCCGTCCAGGTCGCATAAAATTTTCATGACTATCCACGAATATCAGGCAAAAGAACTGTTCGATCAATTTGGCGTGGCCACGCCCGCTGGCAAGGTCGCCCACACGCCGGAGGAGGCCCGTCAGGCCGCCGAGGCCATTGGTGGTGCCGGACTCGTGGTGAAAGCCCAAATCCACGCGGGCGGACGCGGCAAGGGAACCTGTAAAAACGGGTTCAAAGGTGGCGTGCATCTCGTGGCCACTGCCGACGAGGCGGCCGACATCGCCGGCAAAATGCTGGGTCAGGTGCTGGTCACCCATCAGACCGGAGAAGAGGGCAAGTTGGTGAGCAAAGTACTCATCGCGAGCAGTGTGGACATTGCGAAGGAATACTATTTCGCGGTTCTGTTCGACCGGGCCACGAGCCGCCATGCCATCATCGCCTCCACCGAGGGGGGGATGAACATCGAAGAGGTGGCCGAGAAAACGCCGGAAAAAATCATCCGTGAATTGATCCATCCCACCTTGGGGCTGCAGCCCTACCAGTGCCGGAAGATTGCCGCGATGCTGGACCTCCGGGGGGCGCTGCTCAATCAGGCGGTCAAACTTTTCCTCGCCCTCTATAAGCTCTATATCGAGCGGGATTGTTCGCTGGTGGAGGTGAATCCCCTTGCCGTGACCACCGATGGCAAGTTGGTCGCACTGGATGCCAAGTTCAACTTCGACGACAGCGCTCTCTACCGGCAAAAAGAAGTCGCCGCCCTGCGCGACACTTCGGAAGAGGATTCCCGCGAAGTTGCCGCCAGTGAGTTCGGACTGAACTACATCGGTCTCGATGGGAACATTGCCTGCCTCGTCAACGGTGCGGGTCTGGCCATGTCCACGATGGACATCATCAAGTATTATGGTGGTGATCCCGCCAATTTCCTTGATGTGGGGGGGGGAGCGACCAAGGACCAGGTCTCCGCCGCCTTCAAAATCATCCTTGGGGACCCGAATGTGAAGGGGATTCTCGTCAACATCTTCGGTGGGATCATGGACTGCGACGTCATTG
>JADZAX010000048.1 GCA_020852405.1 Verrucomicrobiales bacterium | reverse complement strand
GCTCCCGAAGAGGCAAATTTGCCCGGTTACATCGAAGCCAAAGACAAGGCGAAACTCACCAGTCCTCCGGTGCCAGAGATCCAAGGAGGCGTAATCAGGGCCGCATTCAAGCCGAACCTCGAATTTCCCGACCGACACACCCAAGTCGTCTGCGTTGTGGACCTGAACCGGAAGGTCCGGGAAGTCCCGGTCGCTCTTGAATTCGCAATCCGCGCCAACGGCGTGCTCCGGATCAATACCGCAGGCTTCGTCACCAAGATCAAGGACACCCAATATGGAGTCACCAACACCGTGATTGAGATTCCGGCCAGCGCGGCCCCCGATACCTGGATTCCAGTCTACCTGCCCGTCGCTCCAAATCCTGAGATCATCCAACTCTCAGATGCCGGAGGAGCGTGGGACATTTACCGACCTGAAACTGGAGAATGGCCGAGCTCCCTGGTATTCATCATTGACCCGAACCTTCACGAAAAAAGAGCCATCGAACAGATTTCTCAAGTCGTGCCGGATTTGCCGGATTACTATTATGAAATCTCCCCGATTTCAGTCCTTACCCGGCCAGATCCCTCCAAGTAGGATGGAATTGCGGCTGTCCACGCGGAGACTGCTTCTCGGCGCCACTGTCGGTACCCTGCTTGGGCTCGCCGGAATGCTCGGAGTTGGGCAGAACCTCGAGGATCGGCTGATTGATTACCGCCTTCAGGCTTGGCACAAGGGCAGGCCCTCCCCGGAGATCGTCCTCGTGGGAGTCAGTGATGCGGACATCGCCACGTTTGGCTCATGGCCTTTCCCCCGGGGGGTGCACAGTGATGTCATCCAGATTCTGGAAGCCATGAAACCCGCCCACATTTCGATGGATATTCTGTTCAACGAAGCATCGGAGGATCCAGGGCAGGATCAACAATTGCTCACCAGCATCAACCAACAGAAAAACATCACCCTGCCCTACTATTTCGAAAAATTTGGGTTCGAGGATTTCTCCCCAGGGACGGATCACTTTCTGGAAGGCCGGCACTATGGCTATGATCCCGGTCAGGGAGACCTGCCTGCGGGTGCCGATGCCGTTGGTCCGTTCACCAAGCTTGACTGCACCTTCGGAGCATCCAACGGGATCCCTTCCCGGCCGGATGGAAAAATCCGGGAAGCTCCGCTCTTCATCCAACAAGGGAGCCTCCTGTATCCGAGTCTGGCAATGCAGACCTTGATGGCCTCGCTGAAAACAGCCCCTGACCAGATAACGGTTCAACCAGGCAGGTTTGTCACCCTTACCAACTCCCCGCGAGGGACCTTGCGGTTTCCCATCAGCAAGAGGGGACTCTACCGGATCAATTATCAAGGAGACTTGGAAAGTTTTACCGGTCTCGACTACAGCAGCCTCTACCGTTCGGTGAAGGATCCAGAGTTTGGACGAAAAGTCAGATCCGCCGTGGAGGGCAAAATGGTTCTGGTCGGATACGTGGCCACCGGCAGTTACGACACTTTGAACACACCGATCGGCCCCATGCCGGGACTGGTGGTGCATGCCAATCTGTTGTCCAATCTTTGGTCAGGCCAGCACCTCTGGCTACCCCCCAGTTGGCTGGAATTGGTGATCCTGCCGATCTTCGGGTTGGCTGCCGGGGCAGTGATGGCGCTTCGTCGGACGGCCCGGCTCGCAAGCGTCCTTGTCCTTGGGCTCGCGGCCCTGGCCATCTGTCTCGCGGCAGCGAGGGAAGACATCATGCTTCCCATGGCCGGTCTCGCCGGGACCTGGGGGGTTCTCCTTTGTGCGGCAGGGCTGCTGAAAAATACCCTCACGAATCCTGAAGGACTGGCCCCCTCCCCCTCTTTGCCGAAAGTCCTGCTACCGAAAAGGCCTCAGACTGGCAGCACAGGACTTTCCAAACGGGTGTCACACCCCCCATCGATCCGAAACCCAGAATTGCCCGGAGGGATGGATTCCAATGATGCGGAAACGGTTCAAATGGACGCGACAGTGACTTGGCAGAGCCCCGCTTGGGATGCAAGGCCCCCTGACGAAAAAATCTCACCCGAAGAGGAAAATACTTCCTTGCGGCCTCCCGCCCCATGAAGAGCGAATCCAAGGCCATGGCTTCCATGATGGATCAGAACAAACCGTCCATTGATGGTTACGAAATCACCGGTTTTTTGGGACGGGGAGGCATGGGGACCGTCTGGAGAGCCATTCAGGAGAATACCCACCGGGAGGTGGCGTTGAAAACCCTGAGGGGACTCAACGTCAATTCCGACACGGTGCGTCTGCGTTTTCAGCGCGAAGTTGAGTTGGCGGCCCGCCTCGAGCATCCCAATATCGCCCAGGTTTACGAATCCGGGATGATCAATGGGCATTATTATTACGCGCTGCAATTGATCGATGGCGTTCCCCTGACCCGCTTTGCGGCGGATTTGGGAGACAGTGACCGGTTGACATTGATCATCCGAACGATACTCGCGCTTGGCTACGCCCATCAAAAGGGAGTCATTCACCGGGATCTCAAACCGGACAACATTCTGGTTTCAAGCGATGGAGAGCCCCACGTCCTTGACTTTGGACTCGCCAAGGAGGTTTTCGTGGAAGATACCCAGGCGTTGGAACCGGAGTCATTGACCCTCGAGGGCACCATCGCCGGCACTCCTGCCTATATGTCGCCCGAGCAAGCCTGTGGGGACACCCATTCCGTCGACGTGCGGAGCGATGTTTACTCGCTCGGGGTGATTTTGTTCGAAGTGATGACTGGTCGCGTCCCCTTTCCACCGGGAAGGGCTTTGTTTGAATGGATGCACCAGATTGTTCACGAGGATCCTCCCAGGCCACGCACGCTGCGGTCTGCGATCAATCCCGAAATGGAGGCGATCATTCTGAAGGCCCTCGCCAAAAATCCTGCCGCCCGGTATGCTTCGATGCTTGAATTCGCGGAAGACATCAACCGCTATCTCAACGGGGATCCGGTAAAGGCACGAAAGCATACCTTTTCCTATCTTCTGAAAAAGAGGGCCGTCAAATACCGCGTGCCCCTCGGATTGGCGTTCCTGATATGCTCGGCGGCGATCGCTTCGGCAAGTGCCTATGTGGTCAACATTGCGAGAGAACGAACCAAGGCGCAAGAGGCCGAAAACCGGGCCGTTCTGGCATTGCGGGACGTGCAATCCGCACAACAAAAGGCTGAGTTTTCCAGGCAACAGGCCGAAGAGGTGTCGAATTTCCTGATGGAAGCCCTGCAGAGCCCACACCCGGAACTGGACGGAAGATCAGTGACAGTCGCCCAGACTCTGGACCGCTCGAATACCTGGCTGGAAGGAAGGTTCTCGGGATCTCCCCAAACCAAAGCCAAGCTGCTGTGGGCGATCGGTCAAAGTTATCACGGGCTTGGCCTCTACACCAAAGCGGAAGCCACCTTCCGTTCTGCGGAGCAGATCTATGCGAACGCAGTCGGTCAGAACCATCCAAACACGCTGGCGGTCCGCCACGGACTGGCATTGGCTCTCCAATCCCAGGGCCATTTGGAGGAAGCGGAAAAACTGTATTCCTCCATCCTCAGTGAAGGCGGGACCGGAAAAGACTCCGAGGCCGTCCGAATGGATTCTCTCCACAACATGGCCGGACTGTATATGCAGCAGCATCGTTTTGAGGAGGCGGAACCTCTGTTGCGCAAGGTCCTCCAAGATTACCTGGCAAGATATGGGTCCGAATCCTCGGAGACCTTTAAAGTTCAAAGCAACCTCGCATCGCTGGAACGCCGAATGGGGAGGTTCGAACAATCCCTCAAGGATTACCAGCAGCTTGTCACAACAGCTGAAAAGGTGCTGGGAAAAAAGCATCCGGTGACGCTCGGAGCCTCTGCGGGCGCCTCGCTGGTGCTGTTCCAGACCGGAAATCACGCGGAGGCTGCGATCTTGGCAGAACAAACCCTCGGGCTGCAACGGGAGATTTATGGGGAAGATCATGTCATCTCTTTGGCCACGTTGCACAATCTTGCCGAGATTCAGTCAGCCCTGGGAGATCTCATCCATGCCAAGGAAAACTTCAAGGATGCGGTCACAAGACGCAACCGTCTCCTGGGAAAAGATGCCCCTAACAGCATTGCCTCCACCATTGGCCTGGCAAAGGTTTGCCTCAAGCTGAGCCATTTCGAAGAAGCGGAAGCACTCTACCGGGAGCATCCAAACGATGCCGACTCACTGGAGGGGCTTGCGGTCATGTTGTATGATCAGCAGCGGTTTGCGGAAACTGAACCTTTGTTCCGTCAACTGTGGGCGCTCCGGTCCGAAAAACGAGGGCAGACTGATCCCCTGGCGCTGGCCGCTCTGCACAACCACGGTTTGGTGTTGCAAAAACTGGGCCGCATGGAGGAAGGGGCCACCGCCCTGCAAACCTGGTCCAGACTCAAAGCCGGGGCCTCCCCATAGTCCCCTTTCCCGTGCTCCACGAACGGACCCAGTGGAATGCTCAATGGAAAAAGTCCGGTTGCCGAGCGGACTCTCCTAATGCCGCCCATCCCAGAGGCCCTCAGGCGTCGCCATGACCAGGGTTGGATCAACCTGATTTCCCACTGGATTTCGAAGGAACGGGCTTTTAAGTTTGGCGATGCTCAATCCCATGGAGAGTGCCCCGGCTTGGTTGGAAAAACCGGAAGGCACCAAGCATCCCATTTTCGGCACCTGTTATCTGGGCCGTGCTGCCTCAAACCAGATCGCATTGGAGGACGACAGGGTATCGAGGCGCCATGCCGTCATTCAGGCCCAGTTGGACAACGAATTTTGGCTGGTGGATTTTGGCAGCCACAATGGAACCTATCTGAATGAGCGAAGGATCGTTCAACCCACCCGACTCAATGAAGGCGACACCCTGAGGATCGGTCTCTCACAGTTCATTTTCCGCCAAGGCACGCCCATCGCGACCGGTTCCCCCGAACAATACCTGAGTGAGGTGACCGTATCGGACATCAAATTGGAAAAGTGTTGGCTGCTGGTGGCGGACATCATCGAATCCACCCGACTGGCCAGTGAACTTCCCCCGGATCAACTGCCCCTGGTTACCGGGAGGTGGGTTAGCGAATGCAAACTTACCATCGAAAGTCTGGGAGGCAGAATCAACCAATTCATGGGGGACGGGTTTTTCGCCTTCTGGCGCGACCACGACCGCATTGAGGTCAATATCCATCAGGCTCTCATGGCCCTGCAAAGAATGCAGTTGCAAGGACTTCCCGCCTTCCGTTTTGTCCTTCACTTTGGCCGGGTGACGATCGGCGGAGTGTCGGTGGGAGAAGAGGAACGAATTTCCGGCGCCGAAGTCCATTCGGTTTTCCGACAGGAAAAGCTCTGTGCGGCCCTAAATCTGCCACGCCTGATCAGCGAGCCTGCCTACCTCCGTTTGGCCCCGCTGGTGAATGCCACAGAAGCAGGAAGACACCCCCTCCAGGGATTCGATGGCAAGTCCATGTACTACACGTTTTGAGGGAAACCGGGACAAGATCCCACTGCCGGGCAGTCAACGAGG
>JADZAX010000047.1 GCA_020852405.1 Verrucomicrobiales bacterium | reverse complement strand
TCCCTCACGGCAGACCGATTCCGGTTGGCGACGGGTGATCCCACGGTGATATCTTCAATTCCCGTCCACCGGTGCAGGGTCAGTTGAAATGCCGTCAGGAGAGTGCTGAAAAGGGTCGCTCCGGACTTTCGCGCCAACAGCCGGATGCGATCCGCCAGCTTTTCGGGAATCGCGGTAACCCACTGCTGCAGGGATTCAGCCTCCCCCTGCCCTGCAGGGACAGCATCCCAGAGTTGACGCGCCCCCTGAAGCCGGTCTCTCCAGTAACCGGCGACTCTTTCGATTTCTGCCGGGGTCCAGCGGGCGCGCTCGGCGGCTCCCCATTCGGTGTGGGTCATCTGCAACGGAGGCAGGGCTTCCCGGATCCCGCTGACGCTCCCGACGGTTTTGCCGGAAGCCTGGAGAGCCAGGATGTAGGCCGTGCACAGATCCTCGACAAATGCTCCGAGCGTCCATCCATCGGCCACGGCGTGGTGAATAGTGAAGGCAAAGAGGAAATCATTCTCCCCCCTTTCCAACAAGCTCATCCGATACAAGGGGCCCCGAAGGAAATCGAAAGGCTTGCGAAAATCCTGGGCCATGATCTCTTGCATGGCTTCAGGACGGGATTCATCTCGTGAGAGTTTCAAATGGCGGATCACCGTTTCGCCGGTCGACCGGATGATCTGGAGCGGTCGATCTTTGCCGGGAAGGAAGGAAGTCCGCATCGCCTCCTGCCTCTGAACCACCTTGCTGACAGCCGTCTCGCACAATTCGAGAGTGACCGGGCCGTTGATTTCAAAAAAGGAGCAGATGTGGTTTCCCGGCCCCCCGGGGGCAATCGGTGAGTTTTCCCACAACTCACGCTGAGGAAACGTCAGGGGCTGCAGGCGGGCCTGTCCGCTCGACAACCATTGCTTGAGCCTGGCCTTCGCATCGTTTTCCATCCCATCAGTGGCCATCAGGTTCAGGAGGTCGGTGCCACGGTCTCCATTTCTGGCATCGGATCCTCTTCCAACAACCGGTCGATATCATCCTCCGACAGGGAATCCAGATCCACCTCGGACATTTCAATCTCCGCCTCGACCGGAGCAGGCCGAGCAGCGGAAGTGCCGGCTGCCGGAGCAGTTTCCCCGCCCAAATGACTGGAAATCAAGGCCGCGATCTGACCGATCGTGCGGGCGCGCATCAAACTGGTGGGAGGCAGAGTGACACCGATCGAACTCTCGATCAGGTTTTCAATTTCGACCCCCATCAAAGAGTCCAACCCGAGGTTTGTGAGAGGCTGATCTTCCCGAAGAGAATCGGGTTTCACCCGCAGCACAGAACCGACAACATCCTGGACCGCCCGGACAATGACGCCCAACCGGTCTTCCGGCTCGGCGGCATCAATCCTGACCCTCCAATCGCCGGCTCCCCCGCCCGATTCATCCATCTCGACTCCAGCAGCAAAAATGCGCTCCAGCAGGGGATTTTCCTGCATTCCCCGGAAGGATTGGCGCCATTTTGACCAATCCACCCGAATGGCGGCGGCCTGGGCAATGTTGGCATCGAGGAAGGATTCCAGCAATGCGGTCACTTCGAGCGGAGTGATGGCGTCGGTTCCCTGGCGTGCCAGGAACTCGGCGACCCTCTCATTCCGGGCGACGTAGCCTTCCCCTCCGAGGACGCCCCAGTTCACCGCCAACCCCGGGAGTCCGTGCGCTTGACGATGGAAGGCCAGACTGTCGAGGAAGGCATTGGCGGCGGAGTAGTTGCCTTGGGCAGGATTACCGAAGATGCTCGAGATCGACGAGAACATCACGAAACAATCCAGATCCATCCCCAGGGTTTCCTGATGAAGCAACCAAGCCCCCACGGCTTTCGGAGCCACCACCGTCTCGAAACGCGCGGTGGTCAAATCAGCCAAAGGCGCATCATCGATCACCATGGCAAGGTGGAAAACGCCCTTGAGGGGACGTCCCATGGCCGCCACCTGCCGGATGAGTTCTTTCACGCTCTGCGGGGAGCTCACATCCGCCGCAACCGGAACCACCGCGGCACCGTGCGCCGCGAGCTCTGCTATGAGTGCCTCCGCTCCAGGGGTTTCCGGCCCTTTCCGTCCGGTCAGAACCAAGTGCCGAGCCCCCGCTTCCACCAGCCATCTGGCCAAAACCTTGCCGAAGCCTCCGAGGCCCCCGGTGATGAGGTAAGTGGCATCGGTTTGCACTTTGAATGCCGGCTTTGGAGACTCACCTTTGCGCAGGACAAAAGGATCGGCAAACGCCATCAACACTTTGCCGGTGTGCTTCCCGCCCGCCATCAGGCGGAATGCCGCGTCGACCCGGCACGCGGGAAAGGTCCGGTAAGGCAACGGGGTCAGCCTGCGGCTCGCGATCAGTCCGGTGATCTCCGCCATCAACTCACGGGTCAGATTCTCGTCACCCGCAAAAATGGCATCCATCGCCACCACATGGAATGAAGCATTGCGGCGCAGGCCCCAGAGGGGAAGCCGGGAGTTCTGATAAATGTCGCGCTTGCCGATCTCAATAAAACGGCCGGATTCCGCTAGGCAGGAAAGCCCCATCGGAATCGCTTCCGAAGCGAGCGCGTTGAGAACGACATCCACGCCCCGGCGATGAGTCAGCTCCATCACCTGTTCGGCGAAATCGCCCTTCCGGGAATCGATCACTTCCTCGACTCCGAGTGTCTTCAACAGCGCCCGCTTTGAGGGACTGCCGGCGGAGGCGATCACCTTGGCACCAAGGTGGTGGGCGATCTGAATGGCGGCCATCCCGACTCCGCCCGCACCGGCATGAATCAACACCCATTCGCCCGCCCTGAGACGGGCGGCATGCTTCAAGGCATGCCAGGCGGTCATGAAGACGACGGGAATGGTCGCGGCTTCTTCGTGGGAAATCCCCTCCGGAATCCGGACGACATCGGCTCCCCGGGCCAGGGTGTGGGTCGCAATGCCGAAGACGGCCAATCCGAAGACCTCGTCGCCGACACCCACGTGGGTCACGTTTTCACCGACCGCCAGCACCTCACCGGCGACTTCATCCCCGAAAATACGGGCATCGGCGGTTTCGGCAGGATAGAGGCCCAAAGCCTTGAGCACATCCCTGAAATTCATCGCGGCAGCCCTGACTTTGATCAGAACTTCCCCCGGACCGCAGTCCGGCAGCTGGAACGGCGCAAAATGGAGACTGTCCAGAATGCCGCGTTCTCTCGATTCCAAACGCAATGGCACAGAAGGATCGAGGGGATACTCTGTCGTGGGAAAGCCGCGCGAAAGCCGCTGCACATACCTGGCCTCGCCTCTCAGGGCGACTTCACGTTCGGAAATCGGCCGCAGCAATTCGCCCCACAGCATGGATCGGTCATCCGCAGAAGCGACCGCCGGCAAATCGATGCCGCGGCACGACAGCTTCGGATTTTCGCTGAGGATGACCCGGAACAGACCGATCGCAGGTGCCTGGCTCAAGGACAAGGGTATCCGATCCCGGCCCGCTGGCTGGGCGCCCCGCGTGACCAAATCTAGACCGACCCCACCCGCTGGGAAGTTTTGGTTGAGGAGGTGCGCAAAGTTGAGCAGCACGTCGATGCCCTTCATGACACCGGCTCCGTCGTCCCCGACCTGCTCGTCGAGTGTCCAAAGATAGACAAACCGCTGGGGGCAGTCCGCTTTGTCCCAGGCCTGAAACAAGGTGGTCCAGTCCGCCGCCGATTCCCCGGAAATGGTGAATTGATCCCCGCCATTGGATTCGAACGCAGCGCCTCTGGTCACGACCCGGCAGCGGACTCCTGAGGCCCGGAGAGATTCCGCCAGGAGAGCGCCCAAGCCTGCCGCGTCGGCGAAGACGACCCAGGAAGTTTGCTGAGGCACTTCATGGGTTTCGGTGACGGTGGCAGACTCTTCCCAGGCTTTTCTGGCGAAAAGCCCGACCTGTCCTTCTCCGCCTTCCGGTCCATGCATCCCCGGGAGGCTCAATGCTTCCGCAAATCCCGCACCGAGGAGCACCTCTTCCCACTGTTGCCTTGAAAGCAAGGGCTGATCAGGGCGAAGGTCGCGGTCTGTAAGGTGCCACCACCCGCTCGTCAGGCCAAAGATCGCCTCGGTCCAAAGCTGTGGCGTGGCCACATCCATGAAGGCCAGAGTCCCGCCGGACACCAGCAGTTCATGGAGGTAACCGACGCTTTTCCGGACGTCGGCCACGGCATGCAGGACATTCGTGCCGACAATGAAATCAAACTTCCCAAGGTCCAGTGCTTCGGGAGAATGGTCGAGATTGAAAATGCGGTAATCGACCTCGGGAAACTGGGCCAGCTTCTGTTGGGCCGGCAGGAAGAAGCCCGCCGAAACATCCGTGAAGACGTAGTCATGCAGTCCCCTCTCCAGCTGAGGCAGGATGTAAGCGGCAAGTCCGCCGGTCCCGGCGCCCACCTCAAGAATCCGCAGCCCCCGACCTTCCGGCAGGCGGTCGGCCGCTTCCTTGACCGCACTGGCGATTCCTGTCATCCAATGACTGGCGAAAAGCCCGTCTCCATAAAATTGCTCCAGCAGATCCGCTCCCGGACCGCTGAAGAGCGCCTGCACGGCATCCTCTTCCCCTCGCAGAATCGGAGCAAAATCGGCCCCGGTCGCGGCACAGAGCATGCCTTCGGGCAGGTGCCCGGGGTGGTCTGTAAAAAACTTTTTCAGGGTTTCCGCCGCCGAATCGGCAACCTCGTCAAACCTTTCTGTTGGAAGCCAGCCATCACCGGAAACCTGAATAATGCCCCGCCGAGTCAGTTTTTCCATCAAGCGATGAAATACCGGCAGCATCGCATCGGCGATCTTGAGCGACGAGTCCGTGAAAACCCCTCCGCTCTTGGGATCCACGCCCAACTCACGAAGACCGTTGGTGATTTGGGCGGCCGCGAGGTCATCCTCCGCCGCCATGACCG
>JADZAX010000046.1 GCA_020852405.1 Verrucomicrobiales bacterium | reverse complement strand
GGCGTGGTCTGCCAGTTCAACAGCTCCTGGACCGTCCGCGTGCGTCGCGATGACCTCCTCACGATGCAGGTCGATGGCACCCATGGCAGCGCCATAGTGGGGCTCCGCAAGTGCTGGGTGCAAAGCATCGGCACCACGCCGCGTCCGATCTGGAACCCCGATATCGAACAACCGATCAACTTTTTCGAAGGCTGGCAGGAGGTCCCCGACTGCACGACTTACGACAACGCCTTCAAAATTCAGTGGGAGGAATTCCTGAAACATGTCGCCATCGATACCCCGTTCCCCTGGAGCCTCCGTGAAGGCGCCAAAGGCGTGCAGCTCGCTGAGCTCGGACTGCAAAGTTGGGAACAACGCAAATGGCTCAACGTGGAACCACTCGTCTAATGAAAGCACTCATCTCAAACCCCGCCGATCTCACTCCAAATACCTCCTGGCTCGACACCAAGTGGGCGTGGACGGGTGAGGAAGAACTCATCGATCACACCACCAAAGCCCGCCTCTGCGCCGCCGCACTGCTGCCGTTCCGGGATCAAAAGCCGGACTGGGAAGGCTTCATCGCCAGCATCCGCTGGATGCAAAGCGCCGCAGACCGCTTCGGGGTGGAACTAGTCGTCGTGCTGAATGCAGATACCGGCTACATCTTTGATCTCGATGATGATCTCTATGCCGAGGTGTTGCGTCGTTTTCGCGCTGAGTTCCCCAGCACCAAATTCGTCGCGGGAGTCACCGCTCGAGGAGCGGAAAATGACAACGGCTTCAAAGCGGAAAGGTATCGCCCGCTCATCGACATCGTCCAGCAGCACGAGAACTGCGAGGTCATGCTGATGACCTCCAAGTGGCTCAGCGCGCTCGATCCCGAGCCCTGTCGTGATGCCTACTATGAGATCGCGGAGTGGCTGATTCGCCCCGGCATCGTCCATGCGCTGGAGCCCGCCTTTGTGCCCTGGGCGAAACCTTTTGGTCCATGGTTGCTGCATCAACTCGCGCAACATCCCAGGTTCGTCGGCGGGAAAATCAGCACGCTGGACGAACCTCATTTTCTCTACTGGGCGGCGATGTGCCGCGATCTCGGGCTCGACTTCGCCCCCCACAGTGGCGACGATTTCGGCATCGCTACTGCCATTAAACTCGGTCTGCCCTTGCTCATTGGCGCGGCGGTCAGTGGTGCCCCCCTGATCTGCGCGGCCAAGGACATGTGGCTCAGCGATGAGTCCCCACAGAAGAGGTACCCCACCGGCACGGGTCGCTTTGACACCCGGGTTTACAAGGTTTTCGAAGCCTTCCAATCGCTCGAAGATCAAGTCTTCCGCCTCGACGAACGCATGAGCGCCTCCGCCTACAAGCACAGTACTGCGCACATCCTCCACGAGCTCGGTGTGATCGCCTCGCCAGAAGCCCACCCGGCCTGCAAGGACCTGCGAGGTTCGGATGAAGCTACGAGAATGTGCGAGGCCCTGCGTCGTCCGCTGCGCGTGGCGGAAAGGTTGAGTATTCGCTTTTGAGCGGTTGGAATCATCCCCTTTCGCCTGCGATACAGGGAACGCGGAGTGGACGGACGAGGAACTCATCGCTGAGGCTGTCCTGTTGACTCAAAAGTAAAAGACACCGAAGGCTGACCTATGCCGTAGAGAATTACAACCAATCAGGACCTCTGCGGCTCAGGGTCCCCGCGCGGGAAATCTCATTCAGTATGAAATACGTCATCGTCCTCTTTGCCCTCTTCACCTCGACGCTGCCTGCGGCCGAGCGTCCCAATATCGTCTTTATCCTCGCCGACGACCTCGGCATCGGTGACACGAAGTGCTATGGCGGTGACCGCTGCCTGATTGACACGCCAAACATTGACGCGCTCGCCGCGGGCGGACTGCGTTTCACCGATGCGCATGCCAGCGCCTCCGTGTGCGGCCCCACCCGGCGAGCCATCATGACGGGACGCTACGAATGGCGCTTTGGTGCGTCGACACATCCAGGGCCGTGGGGTTTCTGCGGTCCCCGGCCCGGCACGGAGAAGTCCACCCTCGGCAAGGTTTTTAAACGGTCTGGCTATCAGACCGGCTATGTCGGCAAGTGGCATCTCGGCACGATCATGCCGACTCTGGATGGCAAGACCCAGGGGCCGGAGAATGTTGATTACTCCCAACCGCTGATCCACGGACCGGTGCAGTTCGGGTTTGATCAGAGCTTCATCCTTCCCGGATCGCTCGACATGTATCCCTATGCCTTTGCGCGCAACAACCTGTGGCAGGGTGAGATCACCGCTCGGAAGGGCTGGAGTGCTTTCAATCGCATCGGACCGGCCGAGAAGGATTTCGAGGATCACAAGGTCCTGGAAACCTTCTACACGGAAGCGGAATCTTACATCGCCAGGCAGAGCGCGAAGGAGCCTTTCTTTTTGTTCCTCGCACTCACCGGCCCGCACACGCCGATCAGCCCAGGCGTGAAGTGGAAAGGAAAAAGCAAACTCGGCGTCTATGGCGACTTCGTGATGGAGGTCGATCACTCGGTGGAGCGGGTGATGAATGCGCTCCAGAAGCAGGGCCTCGATCACAGCACCCTGGTGCTTTTTTCCTCCGATCACGGCGCGGCGTGCTACGCGGGCAACATTCTCAAAGCCACGCCGGGCCAGATTCATCTGTTGGAAGAGAAAGGGCACTTCCCAAGTGGCCCTCACCGCGGTTTCAAATTCAGCGTGTATGAAGGCGGCCTCCGGGTGCCGCTGATCGCCCACTGGCCCGGGGTTATCGAAGCTGGCCGCACCAGCAATGCCTTGGTGGGGCTGAACGACCTCATGGCGACCTTCGCCGAGTTGTCCGGTGCCGTGTTGGGCCCGGATGAGGCACCGGATTCGACAAGCTTTGCCAGTGTCCTGCGCGATCCGCAGGCTTCAGTGCCCCGCCAGCAGCTCATCATGCAGTCGGCGACGGAGTGTTTTGTCTTGCGCGATGGCGCCTGGAAACTCTGCCTTTGCCCGGGAAGTGGTGCGGACGACCAATGGCTCATCGAACCGCTCATGACCGCCAGTTGGAAAAAAGCTCTGGCTGACTTTGGAAACCAGCCCGGCCGTGAGGACTTCAAGAAGGCGCCCTTCGTCCAGTTGTTCAACCTTGCCGAAGACGTCCATGAAGATCACAACCTCACCGACGCCCACCCGGATCGCGTGGCCGCCATGGTGGCAATGTTGGAACGGAGCATTGCCGGGGGACGCAGCACCCCGGGCCCCACCTTGCAGAATGACAAAAACGTCGTTCTGCATCAACGCCTGCCCCAATTTGTGCGAGCAGGAATGCGGCAACCGCAGTGAAACACTACGGGAATCTTCTGACCCCGCCCCGGGTTCACACACCGACAGGGGCAGGACTTTTCGCGGTCCACGCCGCAGCCACCGCACTCCCAGTGGTGAGCCCTTTCCTGGTTCCGAATGGGAAGAAGCTCCCCTGGCCATCAGTACCTAACTCTTTTCCTTTGCCGGACCGATGTCCAGACCGGGCAGCCAGGGAGCGGTAATCTGGGGAGGCATGCCGCCGAATGGCTGGTAGATGGGGAGTTGGATCACGCTCATGCTGTGTGCCTGAGAGGCCATGAAAAAGAGGGTCTCGGCGCAATCTCCGGTCTGGATCATCGCATCACAATGCTCGGCGGTGGGACGAACGGGACGTTTCTCCACGAGCGGTGTGAAGGCTTCGCCGGGAGCGTATTCGGACACGACAATGCCGTAGGCCGCGAGCTGGGGCCGGGCGGTGAAAAGGAGGCCGTGCACCGCCCACTTGCTCGCTGTGTAGGGCACACCGGCAAACGAATCAAACCCATGGCCGGCCGTGGAGGAGATCACGACGATCTTTCCTCCACCATTTTCCGCCATCGGCGTCGAGACGGCTCTGATCATGTTGACGACGCCAAGCACATTGACATCCATCACTCTACGCCAGCTCTCCTCACTGGCCACCTTGGCCGGATCCTCGTGGGCCATGAAACGGTCCGGAGTGTTGATGCCGGCGGTATGGATGAGGACTGCGGGACTCCCGTGCCGCAGCACCTCCCCGACCGCTGCGGCGACACTGGCCGGGTCGGCGACATCACAGACGACCGGGATGATGTTCGGCGAGAGTTCCGCGGTCGCGGTCAGGGATCCGAGGGTTCTGCCAAATATGAAGGTTTTCGCTCCCTCGTCCGCGAAGCGCTTCGCGGCGCTCTGCCCCATGCCGCCGCCGCCTCCGGTGACGATCACGATCTTGTCGGTCCATTGTGTGTTCATGTCCGGGACTTTAGCGGAACTTTCGCGACTTACGAACGGAGCGGGCATTTTTCCTGAAATTTTCCGTCTCCTCAGGTCCGGGAAGACCGCCGTCAGGCTTCCTGCCGAGCTGCCGCAAGGACGCAGTCCCGGTCTTGCCCTTCGCGGCAAAGGATGGGATGGAATTGGGAAAAGCTAAGACGCCTCCGGCACCTGAAGACGATCATGAAAAACCATCCCGCCCTCCTTCTTGTCCTCCTCATGGCATCGCCGATTCCGATCCGCGCCTCCGACCCCCAGGTGGAAACGGTCATGGTTCCGATGCGCGATGGGATCCGGCTCGCCACCGATGTCCACCGTGACCCCACCCTGACAAAAGCTCCGGTGATCCTGGTGCGCACGCCCTACAACACAGACACAGCGAAGGGCACGGCGGAGCAGTTGGTGACGGCAGGATATGTGGCGGTGATCCAGGATTGCAGGGGCGCGAACGCTTCGGAAGGGGTCATGATTCCCTATGACAACGAAGGGCAGGACGGCTTCGATGGCATCGAATGGATCACGCGGCAACCGTGGTGCAATGGCCGTGTCGGCATGTGGGGCGCGTCTTATGTCGGCGCCACTCAATGGCAGGCCGCGGTGGAAAAACCTCCGGGTCTGGTGACCATCGCCCCGCGAGCGACGTGGAGCAGTTTTTACCGCAATCTGTATCTCGGAGGAGCGGTCCGGCTTTCGCTCATCGCGAAATGGGCGGGAGGAAATTCCGAACGCCCCGAAGGCGCGACACCGCCCACCGAATGGAATCCCATTCTGAGTCATCTGCCGCTCAGCGAGGTCGATGACCGCATCGGCTGGCCGGTTCCCTGGCTCGAAGGCATGCTCACGCATCCGGAGCCGAACGGTTATTGGAACCGCCTCAATCTCACGCCGCAGATCACGGATCTCGATCTCCCGATGCAGCACATGGTCGGCTATTATGATTTCTTTTCCCGCGAGTCCGTCGGCAATTTCATGATCATGCAAAAGCAGGCGCGCGATCCCGGCGTGCGAAGCCACCAGCAACTCATCCTGGGACCTTGGGATCATGGCACTATCGGCAAATCAAAGGTCGGCGAGGTCGATTTCGGTCCCGAGGCCACGGTCGACACGATGGCCGCGAACCTCGAATGGTACGACCGGTTCCTGAAACAGGCGCCCGAGGCGGTTGCCAAGCCGTTCGTTCCCGTGCGCTACTTTTCCATGGGAGACAACCGCTGGCAGGAGGCTCAAACCTGGCCGCCGGAAGGTTTCACGGAGACGCCCTACTACCTGCAGTCGGACGGCAATGCGAACACGGCGGGCGGCACCGGCAGCCTTACCAGAACGCCCCCCGGAGAAGACCAACCCGCGGACACTTTCCGTGCCGATCCGGAAAATCCGACCCCTGCCTGCCCTGTCACTGAAACTCGTCCACTCCACGCCGCGGTCTGGGCTCCGGTCGATCAATCCCCCATCGAACAGCGCGATGATGTGCTCGTTTACACCTCCGCAGCGATCACCGAACCGGTCACCTTCGCCGGCAACATCAAGGCCACTCTCCATGTCACCGCCGACACACCGGACGCAGACTGGGTGGTGAAGCTCATCGATGTCCGTCCCGATGGGTTCACGCAAAACCTGGCTGTCGGCATCCTTCGCGGGCGTTACCGCGATTCTCTGACGGAACCAAAGCCCCTGGAGCCGGGCAAAGTCACCGGCATCACCGTCGATCTTGGTCCCTGTGCCGCCACCATCGCCAAAGGCCACCGCCTGAGGGTCGATGTCTGCGGTGCCTATTTTCCCCTCTTCGACCGCAATCCCAACACCGGCGAAGGCCCCTTCAGTGACAAGACCACCGTATCCACCGAGTCCGTGCTGCACCGCCCCGGGGCCCTGTCCTGCTTGGTGTTGCCTTGCCGAAATCCGTGATTCCGGGCATGATGGTGAACCTCAGTAACGGTATTGCGTAATTGTATACAATACCGTATTCGGCTATTGATTCCCATGAAATCCGTCATCCTCCCGCAACCGGGAGGCCCCTCCAGCATCCCTCTGTTCGCCCAGCTCTCCCCAACGGGATTGGTGTTGTGGGGGATCTGGTTCGGTTTGGGGCTTTGCCAGCCGGCTTCCGCGACCGATTTCGACCGGGAGATCCGGCCCCTGCTGCAGGAACGCTGCCTTGAATGCCATGGAGAGAAGAAGCAGAAAGGTGGGTTGCGCCTCGACGCAAGGGTCTTCGCCTTCAAAGGTGGTCATGACGGTCCTGCCATCATCCCTGGAAAGCCCGACCGGTCGCCGCTCCACCAGCGTGTCACCAGCGGGGAAGATGACGAGCGCATGCCGCCGAAGGGCGATCCGCTCACGGCTTCGCAGATTGCGGCGATCAGGTCGTGGATCGAATCCGGCGCCGTGTGGCCGGAGAATGCCGCGGACAAAGCCGCGGCGGTCGACAAGCGTCTCCAGCACTGGTCCGTGCAGCCGGTCCCGAAGAGCGTCGCGCCGGATGCGGCCATCGATTCATTCGTCACGGACAAGCTCAAGGCCAGCGGCCTCGCCTTGTCCCCCGAGGCAGATGCGCGGACCCTGATCCGCCGTCTCTCGTTCGATCTCACCGGCCTGCCTCCGACACCGGAAGAGACCGCCGCGTTCACGGGAGAATCCTATGAAGCGCTGGTCGACGAACTCCTCGCCAGCCCGCGCTACGGCGAACGCTGGGCGCGCCACTGGCTCGACATCGCGCATTACGCGGACACGCACGGTTTTGAGCGCGACAAACTCCGTCCGGATGCGTGGCGTTATCGTGATTACGTCATCGAATCGCTCAACACCGACAAACCCTACGACCAGTTTTTGCGCGAGCAGATCGCGGGCGATGTCATCGCTCCGAATGATCCGGAAAGCGTCATCGCCACCGGGTTTCTCGCGGCGGGGCCGTGGGATTTCGTGGGTCAGGTGGAAACGAAGAGCGCCATGCTCAATCGGGCCGCGCGTGCGCTCGATCTCGATGACATGGCCACGCAGACGCTCACCGCGACGATGGCCATGACCGTGAACTGCGCGCGCTGCCATGACCACAAGCTCGATCCAATCACCCAGGAAGAGTATTACCGCCTGTGGGCCGTGTTTGCCGGTGTGAAACGCGGCGAACGCGACGCTGATCCGCGCGAGGCCCGGCGCATCGCAGCCGACAAGGAGCGCCTCACCAAGGAACTCACTCAAACCCGGGCGCAGATCTCCCAGCTCGCCGGTGAAGGCCTCGATCTCGCCGACATGATCGGCGGTGGCGATGGCCGCGGAACGGGGGTGAAGAATCGCGGCATTCATCTGCGCACCGGCAACCTGACCACCGAGCAGTTAGGCTATCATCGCGACATTCCCAGCAACAAAAAAGCCCCGGTCCCATCCATCGACTCGATCCTCTCCGTCTTCATTCCCGATGGTCCCGCTCCCGTCCCCCCCACCAGCGGCCATTTCTGGGACATCGTCCGCAACGGACCGCTCAACGCCCAGCGCACCACGAAGATCGGCGACACTGATTACGCCGCCAACGGTCACAGCATCCTTGGCATGCACGCGAACAGTGGCATCACCTTTGATCTCGCGAACATCCGCAAGACCAGCGGTTTCACGCAGATGCGCCTCACGGGGGTTGTCGGTTTCGGCGCTGCCGCCCCCGCCGCGGCCTCACTCGCGGACTTCACTGTGTTCGTCGATGCTGATTTGAAACTGCAAAAGCTCAAGCTGCGCAAAGACGAATCCCTCGCGCTCGATCTCGAGATTCGCGCGCAGGCCAAAACGCTGACGCTCATCGCCACCGACGGCGGCGACGGCATCAGCAGCGATCTCCTTTTCATCGGAGACGCCCGCCTCTCCGCCGACGTGGATCAAACCTCGCTCACCAACACGGATCAAGCCAGGCTCAAACAACTCCGCACTCACTCCACAAAGCTCGAAGCCCAACTCAAGCCCCTGCCCGAAGCGCCGAAGGTCTTCGCTGTCGTCAGCGAAGAAAAGCCGGCCGTCATTCAGGTGCAAAGCCGCGGCAATCCCGAGGACCCGCAACAGGAGGTCACCCCCGGCGCCTTCGCCTGGGCGAAGCACGCACCTCACGACTTCGGCGACAACCACACACCCGAAGGCCAGCGCCGCCTTGCGCTCGCCCACTGGATCACGCATCCAGACAACCCGCTCACCGCCCGCGTCATCGTCAATCGCCTCTGGCATCACCACTTTGGCCAGGGCCTCGTCACCACGCCCAGCGACTTCGGCCTCGGCGGTGACAAGCCGAGCCATTCCGAGCTGCTCGACTTCCTCGCCCGGGAGCTCATGACCCACGGCTGGAGCTTAAAGCACGTCCACAAGCTCATCGTCATGAGTGCCGCCTACCGCCAGGAAAGCAACTCTTCAGCCTCCCCCGGCACCTCTCAAGCATCCCTCCTCGATTCCGCCAACCGCCTCCTCTGGCGCCAAAACCCGCGCCGACTCGACGCTGAATCCCTCCACGACGCCGTCCTGTCCGTAAGCGGCAAACTCAACCCCGAAATGGGCGGCCCCGGTTATCGCGACTTCAATTACACCGAGGCCTACGCGCCGATCTACGACTACATCACGCCCGACAAACCCGAGCTGTGGCGCCGCAGCATCTACCGTTTCATTGTGCGCACCACTCCGCACACGTTCATGACCACGCTGGACTGCCCGGATCCCGCGAACTTCACTCCGGCCCGTGCCCAGACCACCACCGCCCTTCAGGCGCTCACGCTGAGCAACAACGAGTTCATGCTGCAGCAGGCCTGCCACCTCGTCACGCGCATTGAAAGTGAAACCGACACCCGCGAAGCCGCCATCCACCGCGCCTTCGCCCTCTGCTTCCAGCGTTCGCCAACGATCGAGGAACTCGCCGCCTCCACCCGCCTCGTCTCCGAGCAAACCCTTTTCGCCCTCTGCCGCATGCTCATCAATGCGAACGAATTTGTGTATATCGACTGATTCAACCCACAAGTTCCGTGAATGAAGCGCACGAGTCTCCATGTCACCGCCTCAAGGATGCGTGCCGCCGTATTGTCACGCCACTTGGCATTATCCTGATGAAATCATCTCCGCCCTGAACACCCTGATGAAACCACTTTTCAACCTTTTATTGCTGACTCTCCTACCGGTCTCTTTCTCTCTCGCCGATGACGCGGCGTGGCTTCAGGACAAGGGAACGCTGATCTTTCACGATTCCTTTGACCGGGAGGAGGAGGGGAACCTCGCCAAAGCCATCGGCAATGGCTGGGAAAGCGCCACGGCAGCTCGCGTGCCGC
>JADZAX010000045.1 GCA_020852405.1 Verrucomicrobiales bacterium | reverse complement strand
CCGGCATCCGGTGTTCATGGAGGACCATTTCGAGGGACGCCATATCGACCTTCGACCCTACATTCTCTCCGGAGAACAAACCAAGGTCCTGCCGGGAGGATTGACTCGGGTCGCGCTCCGGAAGGGCTCGCTGGTCGTCAACTCTTCCCAAGGGGGCGGCAGCAAGGACACCTGGGTTCTTTGGGATGAGGAAGATCCCTCCGCGACTGCTCTGCCCAATGTGTGATTCAACCGTCTTTTCGTTCACCACTTTTCACTGTCCCTCCCCATGCTGAGTCGAGTCGCAGACTGTATTTACTGGATGGCGCGCTATGTCGAGCGTGCCGAAAATCTCACCCGGCTGCTGCTCGCGAACCGGCAACTCATCCTCGACGCCGGCGCGGCGGGGGGCAACGAGGATGCCTTCTGGAGGCCGTTGCTGATTTCCACGGGGGATGAGGAAGGATATTTCAAACTCCATGACGAGGTGACCGGTGACCAGGTGTCGGAGTATCTTGCGGAGTCGCGGAGCAATCCGAACTCCATCTTGAACTGCATCCGGGCCGCCCGGGAGAACGCCCGGATGATCCGGGATCAGCTTTCTGACGAGATCTGGCAGTGCCTCAATGATATCCACCTTTACCTGGGTTCCCCGAGATCGTCCCGGCAGAGGCAGAATGATCCGAATGCCTTCTACGAGCAGATTCTCACGGCATCCTATCTCTTCCAGGGAATCGCCCGCTCCACCGTCTGTCGTGGAGAGAACTGGATGTTCCTCCAGATTGGAACGTATCTGGAACGCGCGGACAAAACCTCGCGGCTCGTCGATGCCTGCTCCGGTCTGCCTTTGACCATGGCGCCCAGTCCCGGAGCGGCGCCTTTGCGCTGGGCGTCCCTCCTCCATTCCTGTTCCGCCTACAGTGACTTCCGGGAGATCTCGACCAAACCGGACCCGGTGCGAATCCTTGACTTTCTGTTCCTGTCGGAGGAGTTTCCCCGTTCGGTGCGGTTCTGCCTCAATGAAGTGGACCGGGCCCTGATTCAATTGCGTCCCCTCCAGAGTCGCGGTGCGACCAGTGATCCCCTGCGGGAATCGGGCAAACTGCGTTCGGAATTGGACTTCACCACGGTGGAGGAAATCATCCAGGAGGGGGTTCACCAGTTCATCGACCGGTTGCAGACGCGTCTCAATTCGCTTGGTCTGAGCATATTCCAAACGTTCATCCTTTATGCCGATCTTCTCCCGATCGACGTTCCGTTGGTGGCCACGGCCATCTTTCCCGGAGCCTGGCATGATGGATCCGGGGAGGATGAACGTCAGCAGCAACAACAACAGCAGCAATAACCGGAACCGGGGCCGCTTCCCGGTTTCATTCGTTCATGCACCTCCGTATTTTTCATCGCACCCGGTATGTCTACCGCACTGCGGTCTCACAGAGTCACAATGAGTTGCGTTTCCGCCCGGCTTCGGACAATCCCCGCCGGTTGAAGTTTTTTCTGCTCAAAGTGGAGCCGCCTTCAAGGCTCCGCCATTTTCGGGACGAGCATTACAATTATGTCCATTGGTTCGAGATCCCTGAGCCCCACCATGAGTTGCTGATCGAGGCTTCCATGGTCATCCAGACGACCTCGCCTTACGCCAATGGCGAGCCCATGGGAATCCTGCTGGACTCCCTCAAAGGCGGGGTCGATGAACTGATTTCACCGTTTCTACTTCCCAGCCGCTACGTCTCGCTTGATCCCGAAGTCTGGCGTCTCGCGGTCGACATCCGCCAGGACCGTCAGGACATTTTTGAAACGGCCCTCGCGATCATGCACCATGTCCATGACCATTGGGAATACGCGCCCAACACCACCCACGCGGCCACTCATCTCAAGGATGTCATGGCCACCCGGCAGGGGGTCTGCCAGGATTTCGCCCACCTCATGATCGGACTGCTGCGTTCCCTCGGCATTCCCGCCCGTTACGTCAGCGGCTACCTGTTCAACGGACCCGGCGCTCACCTCCGCGGAGCCCAAGCCTCCCATGCCTGGTGCGAGGTCTGGTTGCCGGGGAGCGGATGGTTTGGGCTCGATCCGACCAATGCGACGCTAGCCGATGACCGGCATGTCAAGATTGCCACCGGCCGGGACTACGACGATGCCGCCCCGATCAGCGGGACCATGTCCGGACCTCCCAATGCGACGGCTCGCCTCGAGGTCACGGTCCGAGTCGAAGAGGCCACCATGGGCTGAACTCTTTGGTCAGACGCTCAGGGCAGGGGGCGGCATTTCAAATGACCCGGTCATTTCCGCCATCGACCGGGATCTGGGCTCCTGTGGTTTTCCCGAACAGGCTGGAGGCCATCGCGGAGACCATGCGTCCCACATCCCGGGAGCGGATCTCGGTCTTCATCAGGTTGCGCTTTTTGTATTCGTCGACCGTCATGCCATAGCGCTCGGCGCTGCGTTGCAGGGCTTCGGGAGTCCACAACTTGGTGTCGAAGACCGCGTCGGGATGGATGATGTTGCAACGCACGCCGGTCGGGGCCAGTTCGAGAGCCGCGACACGGCAGAGCTGGGTCAGGGCGGCCTTGGCGCAGGAATAACTGGCCGCACCCGGACCGGGTGCTTTCGCGTTGCGCGAGCCCACCAGGACCACGGCGCTTTCACTGCCTTCTTTGAGGTAGGGGATGGTGTATTTGAGGAGTTTCTGGTGACTGGTCAGGTTGACCGCCATCGATTTGTCCCAGTTGGATTGCTCCATGTCTTCCAGATAGGCCCCGGCGGTGAAAATGCCCGCATTGCTGACCACGATGTCGATGCCGCCAAAGCGCCGCACGGTTTCCGAGATGGCTTCGATGACATGGGCATCGTCCGTGAGGTTCACGACCATGCCGATCCCGCCAAGGCCTTCCATCTCCGCGACAATGTCAGGATTCAGGTCCAAGCCGATCACTTTCGCCCCATCTTTGGCGAGCGCCTCCGCGCAGGCGAAACCGATCCCGGCCGCCGATCCCGTGACCAAGGCCACTTTGCCCTGATGGGGAAGCGGCGAGCCGCCGGCTTTGCGCAGTTTGGCCTGCTCCAGTTCCCAGTATTCGATTTCAAACAGTTCTTTCGCCGGGAGAGGCTGCCAACCTCCGTCCCACGCCGCCTCGGCGGTCTGGATGGTTTGCCAAGTGTGGGTCGCGATGTCCTTCACAATGGCCGCTTCCGTCTCCGTGGTGCCGAAGCTGACCACGCCGCGTCCCTGCCAGACCGCCCAGCGCGGTGCCGGGTCGAGCATGGTGAGCCGGCCGTCGGAGTGCTCCGCAAAGTATTTTTCATACTCCGCGGCATAAGCCGCGATGTCCGCGACCGGATCCTCCGTTACCACAGCCGGCAGCCGTTTCGTGCGGATGGTGTGGTCCGGGGTCAGGGGACCTCGTGTTGCCAGACTGGCCGCGTCGGTCCGGTTGGAGAATCCCACCGCTTCCGGAGAGTCGTCAAGCAGGGCGAGGCAGGGTTTGCCCCTCGCCGCTGACACCGCTTTGCGCAAGGTGGCCAGTCCGGAGAGATCCTGCCGGGCCTCCCCGACCGGAGCCTGGAATCCACCGGTTTTATGGGCGAGGTGATCCTCGGCCAGCGAGACCAACTCGATCATCAGTTCGTAACTGCGGCGCGGGTCATCATGCCAGGTGAAAATGCCGGGGTTCATCAGGATCATGCCATCAATCTTCGACGGGTCGATTCCGGAAAGAGCTTCCGCGACCTGCTTGGCGAGGACGAAGCCCGGCATGACATAGGGAAGGACGAGCACCCGATCGCCATAGACCTCCCGCGCCGCGGCCAGACCGTTTTGATGATTGGTCAGGGCGAGCACGCTGTCGGCGTGGGTGTGGTCGACATACTTGGCCGGAATCACCGCGTGGACCACCGCTTCGATGGAGGGATTCGGCGCAGCCGGATTGAGCATCGCGGCTCGTTGCTGGGCCACCATGTCGGCGTCGGAGAGCGATTCCAGCCGCCCCATTTTAAGCAGAGCGGCAAGACGGACCGGGGCGAAGCCCGCCTCCGTGATGGTGGCCAGGTCTCCGCCGGAACCCTTGACGTGGAGCACATCGACCTCGTCGCCGAAAAAGTCTTTTTCCCTGATTTTGACCGAGGTGTTGCCTCCTCCGTGCATGACCAGGGCCGGATCGGCCCCGAGGAGGCGGGATGTATAAAGACGCAGCCCTAGTTCACCGGGAAAATTCAGGGCTTCGGAGTCGGACCAACGGGATTGCATGAAATGTGGACAGAGGGAGCTGTAAGGGCCGCATTTATGGCCCCCCACGGACCTCCTGTCAACTCTTGGTGCTTTCCAGGAGTCCCTCCACTTCCCCGGCCAGGTCCCGGAACGCGCGGGCGGCGGCCCGTTGCGAATGGCCGGCAAGCAGGGGTTTCCCCGCCAGCGCCATCCGCTCAATGTCGGATGAAAAGGGGATCCTGGTCCTCAAAAAAGCCGGGAAGGCTCCGGGCAGGATTTCCATCGTTTCCAAATGCATGCGTTTCTGACGCTGGACCATGGAAAAGTAAGGAACGAGCAGTGATTCGGACAGGCCGGAGTCACGGAAAAACTGCCGCAACTGCTCAAGAGTCCGCTGGGAAAGCGTCGTTGGGATGACCGGCACCAGGATCAGGTCCGACGCGCGGAAGACATTCTCGGAAACCAGGGTCAGGTTCGGGGGACAATCCACGATCACGAAATCGTAAGCTTTCCCCACTTCCTCGAAGAGATGGTGGAGTTGCTTGCGCGACTTTTTCATGCTCGCGAGGAGAAGGTCAAGATTCCGGTGATCGACGTGGGACGGCAGGACATCGAGTCGTTCAAAGGCGGTGGGCTGGATACTTTTGCGCAGGCTCGCATCGCTGAAAATGCCCCCTTTGATTTTGAATTTTGGAGAACCCTCCACCCTTAGGGCATACGAGGCGGCGCCCTGCGGGTCGAGATCGATCAGAAGGACCCGGCGATCCTTGGAACGGAGCGCACAGGCCAGATTCACGGCCAGGGTGGTTTTTCCCACCCCACCTTTGATACTGTAGGCGGAGATGATTTTCATGCTCTCTGATTCCGGTGGCTGTCGGACAAACCAAGGTCCAATTTACCTGTCGTGGTCCGGAAGGAAAAGCTTTCTTTGACCCAAAGAGGGTGGAATTCGGCGCCATTTTCCCAGGATGAAGCCATGCCGGCTTTGGAAAGCGGACCAGTAATCCTTTGATCCAGACTCCCCGTGGGGCTTTGGGCCAGAGATCACGGACGGAAAGGGTCGCCGCAGCAGGGCAGTTGGGATCTGTAGCCCTCCAATTTTGGAAGGGCCAAGTTCCACGAAAGGAGGTATGGTTTTTCATCCCAACCCTCAACCGTTTCAGACCAATGCAAAGAAAACTGATCCTTTTTGTTCTTTTCGCTGCTGTCGCCTTGCCGGTGATCTGTGCCAGGCTCCAGGAAGTCCAAGCCGCGCCGGCTCCGGCATCTGCGGCGGAATCCACGTCCCTCCACGACCGATACCGGGAGATTTTCAATCCCGGTCACACTGCCGAAGAGGCAGCGGCTCTCCGCGCCAAACTGCCTTTTGACAGCATCTCCCTCCAGCGGACTCCCTGTTTTGGAACTTGTCCAGTTTACTCGGTCACGCTCCACCGCAATGGGGAAGCTGAATTCGAGGCCAAGGAGCATCTGCCGAAACTTGGCAGGTTCTCCGGCAAGTTGGATGTCGCCACCTATGGTCGGCTGTGTTACCTGATTGAACAAAGCCGGTTCCAAGACTTGAAAGACCGTTACCAAGCGTCGTGGACCGATGACACCACCTGCATTGTCACGGTCACCGGTGGGGAGAAACGCAAAGAGGTCTCCGACTATGGCAGTGTCGGACCGATCGAACTCTGGGCGATCCAACAGATCATCGACTCCGTCCGGGAAAGCATATCCTGGACGCCGGTGCCTTGATGGACCGCGCAGGCCTGTGCTTTACCAAGCGGTCCATCCCCCGTCGATGACGAGGTTTTGTCCGGTCATGTAACGGCTGGCGGAGGAAGCGAGGAAGACCACGGCACCGGCCAGTTCATCCGGTTGTCCCATGCGCCGGAGCGGGCTTTTTTCTTCAAGCCTCCGGACCAGTTCGGGATTCACCGTGGGGGAGGGGAAAGGGCCGGGGCTCAACGTGTTGACTCTGACCCCGTCGCCCGCCCAGCAGACGGCGAGGTGGCGTGTCATCTGCAACACTCCGCCTTTGAGCGTGTGGTAGGCCACCGGGCTGATGGCGGTGACGCCTTCATAGACTTCAGGATAGGATCCCACTGAACCATACATGGATCCGAGCATGATGACCGATCCGGGAACGCCCCGGGACACGACGTGGTCGCGGAGGCGGCGTGCCAGGGTGAAGTAAGCGGCGGCATTGCCGAGGTGGCGGGTGAACTCCTCCTGGGTGACGGTTTTCCAGTCTTTGCCGAGCGCTTCATGGCCGTTGTTGACGAGGATGTCGATGGTCCCGGCGGCCTGGAGGGCCGCGTCAAATCCGGCTTCAAGAGAGGACGGGTCCTGTTGGTCAAGGGGCACCGCGACATGGGGGCCGGTCGCCACCCCGGGCAGGTCTGCCACCACCGCTTCGGCCGTGGCCAGCGAGCGGCTCGAGACTACAATCCGGCACCCTGCTTCGGCGAGAGCCCGGGCGAGAGCTTTGCCGAGATGTCCGGAAGCACCGCTGACAAGGGCGGTGCGGCCGGTGAGGTCGAAGGCTTCCCAGACGGTGCCGCGGGGCGGCGATTCCATGGGGTCGCTCACCTCCAGCCAGGGCGGATGGGCCGTCTGGTTGAGGGCTCCAAGACAGGTCCGGAGGGTCTGGGCGGCTTCGTCCAGTGTGCAGGCGGGAGCGGTGGTGCCTTCGATGGCATCAAGGAACCGGGCCGCCTGGGTGGTGAAGAGATCATCCCGTTCCAGCGGATGCGGGTCATCCAGCCAGGGCTGCTCCGGTCCCTCCATCCACCGCCAGCGGCTGTGATGGTATTCAAAGCGGGCGGTGCCCCTTTCACAGATCACCGTGATGGTGGACTCGTTGGGTGCCTGATGTTGGTTGAGCTGGAACGAGCCCATGACCTGCCCATGGCGGGTCAGCAAATGCACCGTGTCCTCCACCGTGACATCCTCGAGTTTTTGGTGCGCGGCATCCGCCATGAGTCGGTCGGCCGGCCCCACCAGCCACTCCACGGCATTCAGAAGATGCGGCATCATGTCCTGGATGGCGCCTCCTCCCTGCCGGTGGTCTCGGTAGTAGGTCTCGCGGTAGGCGGGACGGTAGGTTGGAAAATGCTGGCCTGCTGTGACCGTCACCTGCAGCGGGGCCCCGAATTGTCCTGACTGCAAGGCCCCGCGCATGGCCTGCAAGGCCGGGTGGGCCCGGTAAACGAAGGCGACGGAACAAACGAGGGATTTCTCCCGCAGAAGTGAGCGCAACTCTGAAAAACCGGTGAATCCGGTCGAGAGCGGTTTTTCGATCAGCACATGGAGTCCGGCCTCGGCACAATGACGGGCCAGCGCGAGGTGGAGGTGGGCCGGAGCAGCGATCACGGCGGCGTCCCAAGGGTGGGTCAAGGCCTCTTCCAGACTGGCATGGTGACTGCAGACCGGGTAGCGCTTCGCGATGATCTCCCCGAGGTCGGCCCGGGGTTCGCAGAAGCCCACGGCAGCGCGGCCGGTCTGCAGAAAACAACGCAGGTGACGCTCCCCGATGGAGCCAGTGCCGAGGATGAGGATGCGGAGCATGTCGTGAAGAGGGGTGGGATGATTGGGCAGGAGGATCCCGCGGACAATGAGGTCAGTGTTTCTTCAGAAAGTGCCGGCCAGTTTGCGTCCGATCCAGAAAACGGCGAGCAGGAGGAGCACGAAGCCCGCCCAGAGGGGATGCGCCCAGAGGAGGAACCGGCGCTCTTCGGGTTCCGGGTCGGGGAGCGCGGAGACCGCCGCGAGGACGGAGGCCGGATCGGGCTTCTCGATGAGCTGTCCCCGGGTCAACAGGGCGATCTCGCGGAGAACATCAAGGCGTGCCGGCTGGCCCAGTTTTTCCCGGCTTGAGCCCTGCACCGAGACGGTGGTTTCGAGGGTGGACGCATTTTCCGCGCAGCTCAATTGGATGCGGTGCTCACCGGGCTCGGTCGGGGTGAATCCTCCGGTGAACAGACCCCAGGCTTCCTCCCCGGCGGGGGAGAGCCGCACGGTGCTGGTTTTGCCGGAGGGCGTGGCGATCTGGGCAACCACGGAGCCTTCACGAAGGGGCTCCCCTCCCGGACTCATGGCGTTGGCATTGAGCGTCAGAACATCCCCGGTGCGAGGGCGGTCGGGCGAGTAGAAAAGCCGCAGGGAGTCGCCCTGGGCCATCCCCCGTTGATAAGCCATCCACCGCACCACCTGTCCCCAGAACCGGTAATGGTATTTGTCCTCCACCCCGCGGCGCCAGCGCCACGCCCCATCGGAGCCCATGAAGAGGATTTTTCCCGCGCCAAAGGTTTTGGTGACCAGCAGCGGCACCCGTCCGAAGCGGGTGCTCTCGGAGCTGTGCGTGGCGAGGATTTCCGTGCCGGCCTTGGCCCGGAGAGCGGGAGCATACCACTGGAAGCCCGGCAAACCGGCCCAGACACGGGCACTTTCCGCATCGGTGTCCTCCAGCTTGGTGAGCAGGCTGCGCATACCCAACTCGGTGAGGGCATAGCGACCCGGCGAAGCGCTCCCCCAGCCCCGGGTTTGGGCGGTGTCCAACACCACGGGGTAAAGCTCGTCCAGCGCGGTTCCGGCGAAGGAGCTCTGGTAGCCGTGGAACCCGGGAAGGAAGACCAGTCCGGAAGCCTGGTCCCTCACCAGACGCGCCAGCGCGGTGGCCTCATCGGTCGTCAACTGGCCCTCCTGCACCCCGACGTCGCCCACGAAAACGACGTCATAGAACGGGAGTTTGTCGGATGGGGGAAAGGCCTCAAGATAGCCGCGCCCATCACCCATTTTTCCCAGACCGGGATGGAACAGCACGCAATTGACTTCCACTCCTGGATCCCGCTCCAGCGCGTTGCGCAGATAGCGGAACTCCCAGCGCGGGGTCGATTCGATGACAAGGACCCGGAGTTCCTCTTTGCGGATCGCGACCGGGGCTTCGAGGACGTTGTTGGCGGGAAAGCGGTCGCCCCCCACCACAGGGATGGAGAGTTTCAACGTCACGTCGCCCGTGGCGCCGGGATTCCACACCAGAGTGTCCTGAAGTCGGCCCATGGCGGGAAGGACCAGATCTTTGGTGACCAGTTCGCCGGTGCTGGAGGACATTTCGATCGTCACCGGTTGCTCCCTGGGCAGGCTGCTTTCAATGGCGAAGGGCACGCGCAGGGGCTTGCCGGCGACCCCGTAGGCGGGAACATCAAAACTGGTCAGTTCGATGTCCGGGAGTCTCGATTCAGAGCCGACGGGGACCGTGAAGACCGGGGCCCCCCGCACCCGGAGCCGGGTCGCCGCCTGGCTCGGAGCGCCTCCGGTGTTCCAATCGCCGTCACTGATCAGGAGCACCCCGCGGAGCCGGGGATGGGCTTCCAGCACCTTGGCAAGCGCTCCGTTGAGGTCCGTGCCCTGATCGGCGGGATCCAGCGTGGAGGAAAAGGTGTCGAAAACAAGGTCGAGGCGGCCAGAGAGAGCCGTCCACAGGGCGGGATCGGCGAGAGGACCGGCGGCTTCCGCACGGGTTCCGGCATCGGCTCCGGGGCGGGCCGGGTCGGTGACATCCCGCGTCTCCATGCTGTGGGACACATCTCGCAGCACCGCAAACGTCGGCAAATGATCGGGGAGAAACCGCTCACGCCATTCTGGCTGGTTCAGGGTGATGGCAATGGCCACGGCGATGAGGACACGCAGGCACTCCAGCCAGGCCACGCCGCGACGTCTCCCGCTGCGGCGCCATCCCAGGATCGCGAGGACGAGAACGATGAGGACAAAACCGATCGAAAGACCGAGCGAGAGCGCGGTCGGCTGGAACACGAGTGTGGCGTTGCTGGCGGAGCCGGGATTCATGCCGCGGAAGTGGGGACAGGCTTGGTATCGGTGGGCAGACCTGGCTTCTGCTCCGCCCGGAAAGCGTCGCGTCGCGAGGGGAGGCAGAGCAGCGCTTCCCCGATCAGGGCCAGGGCCATGAGGATGAGAAACGTGCGCCAGATTTCATTGGTCAGGCTGCGGCCGCTCTCGGCCGTGTCATCGATGCGGCGGTATTCCAGTCCGGCGAAAAGCTGGTCGAGCTGGGCATCGCTCAGAGTGGCTCCTGCATCTTCGGAGAGAGGGCGGTTCAGGGCCATGAGACGGATCCCTTCAAAAAGGATGCCGGCGCGGAGCCCGAGCAGGGCCCGTCCGAGTCCGGCTTCGGGGGATCCCGGATCGGACGGTTGGCCGGAAGGAGCGGCGGATTCTTCAACATGCCGCCATGGAGGAGCGTCCAGTGAAGTGGCCCCAAGCGATCGGAGCGAGGTTTCGCGCTGCTGGGCATTGCCCAGAGTCAACACGCCGCTCTGCAGGGCGCGTTGCAGCATGGCGAAGAGAACCACCCCGTCCCGTGCCAGGGTGGATTGGCCCGGCTCAGGCAGGGCACCACAGAAATAGACCCCGCCGCGGCCGGGTCCGGAGGAGGCCGCCCGCACCAATAGTGGCTCGCCGCCAGGGAGGCGTGCCAGAGGAATGGAGTCACCCCGGATGAGACGCTGTCGTGCGATCTCGAGTTCCCCCACCGGCAGGGCTTCGCCGGAACGCGCATTGGCGAGCAGCCCATCATCGGTGCGCCACCATTCCGGTTGCCTGTCTGTGGCGTCGAGGTCTTTCCAAGGGCCCCAGGTCAGCCCAAAAATCCCTTTCTCTTCAGCGGACATTGGGTCCCCGGCAGCGCCCGATGGGGGAGGGAAGAACACGACGGAACGTCCTGCGGCGACGTGGTTTTCCAGCTGCTGGGCGAGAATGTCATCGGCAAGGGGCAACGGGGCCTGCCAGAGAACCAACGCGGCGCGGTCCCACTCGATGCCGGCAACCTGCGCCGGATCGTGAACAATGGCTTCGTTATTTCGGCCCGCTTCCAGAGACGCGGAAACGACGGCCCGCAGCGGACCGATCGTGGCGGCATCATCCGAAACAATGACCGTGCGAGGCACCGGAGGCTCGTCGAACACAAAATGGAACGAGTTGTCCCGCAGGTTGGCATCCGCCGGCAGTTCCACCCGGCCCCAGCCCCGTTTGACGGATTGGTCGAGCGGCACGGTGTGCCCTTGGACGAGCGCTTCCAGTTCGGTCAATTTCACCTCCCACGTTGAGCGGGTCCCGTTGATGACCACCTGAACCGGCACCGAGAGCGGCGCGGCGCCCGCTTCCCGGCGTTTCACCCGGATGTCAAAGCTCAGGTCGGCGCGCCCACCGGTGTCCCGGCGAATCACATTCTCCACCGAGACGGAGAAGTTTTCCCCGGAAGCCTGTCCATAGGCCAGGAGATGGAAACGCACCGCCTTGAGACCGGCGAAGGCCGAGCGGAGGGCCTCCCAGCGGCCGCTGGTGGGATCCCAGTCCGATTGCCGGAGATCGCTCGCGATCCAGACATCGACCCTGCCCAGTTGGTTTTTGGTGATGAAATCAAGTCCTGCCTGTGCGAGTGCGGGCAGGTCGGCGGCAGTGTCCGTGGCCGCCGACTGCGGAACATCGGAGAGGGCTTCAGGGCGGTCCAAAGCGAGCGGTTCCAGCGTGGCGCTGTCAATCAGGACGACCCGGGCCTGTTTGCCGAACATGTCCAGCACCGCTTCCGAGACTTTGCGCAGTGCGGCGGCCCGTTTGGTTTCCGTGCCCGCGAGATTTTTCTCCTCCATGCTCGCCGAACGGTCCAGCAGCACCAGAATCGCATCGGGAGCCCCACCGGTGAGGCCCAGCCAACCTCCCGCAAGAGGGCGGGCGATGACCGCGATGAGGGTGAGCACTGCGAGCACCCGGAGCGACAGAATGAGCACCTGACGCAGGCGAGAAAGGCCACGGTTCATCCGCTGGGCCGCGAGGAGAAACATCATCGCGGCCCAGCGCACCGTGCGGCGTCGGTGCAGGTGGATGAGATGGATGATCACCGGAAGCGCCGCTAGGGGCAGTCCGAAAAGCAGGAGTGGCTCAAGAAAGCTCATCGTTTCTCAACAATCCGGGCCGGGGCCTAGCGGGCGGCGCGTTTCGGGGTGCGCCCGAGGAGGAAGCGGGCCAGCACTTCTTCGTAACGTTCGTGCAGTTTGACCCGGTGGTAGTCGATGCCGGTGGTGCGGATGATTTCGTCCAGAGCGATCAGATAGGCATGGACCGCCTCGCGATACTGCCGGGCCACATCGGAGGGGTCGGCGAGAACCGGTTCGCCACCTTCGAGATCAACGAAACGCGCCGGACGGTCGAAATTGAAGTCGATTTCCTGTTGGTCGAGAAGGTGGAACACCGCCACATCATGCTTGCGGTAGCGGAGATGCTGCATCGCGGGTCTCAGCTCGGCGGGGTCCACAAACAGATCGGAAATGATGACCACCAAAGCCCGCTGGGGGACGCGCTCCGCCGCGCTGTGGAGGGCCTCCACCAGCGTGGTGCCGCCTCCCGGTTCCAGGTCGGAAATCTGGTCGAGCACCACCCCGAGATGGGCCGCGCCCCGGCGGGCCGGGATTTCCCGGGCGTGCTTTTCCCCGACCGACCAGAGTCCCACCGCGTCGCCCTGGCGCGCGGCCAGAAAGGCAAGGGTTCCTGCAAGACGGCGGGCGAAAGCGAGTTTTGTGGCCGCATTCTCGCCGAACGCCATCGATCCGCTGCTGTCCACGATGAGACAGAGCCGGAGATTGGTGTCGGCTTCGAATTCCTTGATGTAAAACCGGTCGGTGCGGCCCCAGGTGCGCCAGTCGAGGCGGCGGGTGTCATCGCCCGGGACGTATTTCCGGTACTGGGCGAACTCCAGACTGGAGCCCTTGACCGGACTGCGGTGGCGGCCCGAGACACTGCCCAGCATGGCAAACCGGGCGTAAAGCGGCAGACCCATGAGTTGGGCCATGGCTTTGGGGTCGAGAAAATCGCGCTTCTGCATGAAAGGTAGGACTGGCCGGGAATGTCTTTGGATGATCCCCGGGCGACAATAACCTCAGAATGGGGCCCGGGAAGCAAGAAAAATCCGGAAGGTGGTCATCCCACCGGTGGACGATCCGCAGACCAGTGAAAGATGGATTAAAAAAGGGAGGATCATCTCCAAAAGGCTTCGGGAGCCCGCTCCGGGGGGAGAAGGCAAACGGCTTGCCGACGTTGCTTCCTCCCCGCGGCATTGGCGCCATCGCGGCCCTGAGGCGGGCTTGTGCGGGTTGGACGCCCGGCGCATTGGCCGTATGTTGTCATCATGCACTCCCGCCTGCCGCATCCTGAGTCAGTCCGCCAGCTAACGCGCCGCTCCCTGCTGGGGCGGGGCGCGCAGGGATTGGGGGGGCTGGCGCTGGCGTCGCTCCTCGAGCCGGGCCTGCTCCGGGGAGCTTCTGACCGATGGAGCGGGGCGGTACCCGGCGGGCATTTCCCCGGTAAGATCAAGCGCGTCATCTGGCTCACGATGGCCGGCGGTCCTTCGCATCTGGAAACCTTCGACTATAAGCCCAAGCTTGCCGAAATGGATGGCAAACCCATGCCCGAGAGCATGACCAAAGGCCAGCAGATCGCCCAGCTCCAGGGCAAGCCGCTGGTCTGCTTCGGGCCCCAGCTCCCGTTCAAGAAGTTCGGTCGGAGCGGTCTGGAAATGTGCGCCCTGTTTGAGCAGCTTGGTTCCGTTGCCGACGATCTCTGCATCGTGCGGAGCATGACCACCGAGGCCATCAACCACGATCCGGCCCACATGTTTTTCAACAGCGGCTCCCAAATTGCCGGGCGACCCAGCATGGGGGCTTGGGTGACCTACGGACTGGGTAGCGAGGCCGCGGACCTTCCCGGATTCGTCGTGCTTACCTCGTTGGGAAAAGGGGGGCAGAACCAGCCCATCGCCGCCCGCCAGTGGAGCAGCGGCTTTCTCCCGAGCCGGTTCCAGGGAGTGCAATTGAGGAGCAAAGGCGATGCCGTGCTCTATCTCGGCAATCCGGCCGGCATTTCCCGCGACCGTCAGGGGGACGTCATTGACACGGTGAACCGGCTCACTGCCAGTCATCAGGATGCCGTGGGCGATCCTGAAATCGGAACGCGGATTTCCCAGTATGAGATGGCTTTCAAACTGCAGGCCAGTGGTCCCGGCCTGATGGACGTCACTGGCGAGCCGAAATCCGTGATGGATCTCTACGGTTGCCAGCCGGGGGACGGATCCTTCGCGGCGAACTGTCTTCTCGCCCGGCGTCTCGCGGAACGCGGCGTCCGCTTCATGCAGCTTTACCACAAAGACTGGGATCATCATGGCGGTGTCAAGCAGGGGGTGGAGCTCAAGGCCGCGGAGATCGACCGCGCCTGCATGGCACTGATCACTGATCTCAAGCAGCGCGGTCTTTTTGAGGATACCCTGATCGTCTGGGCCGGTGAGTTCGGACGCACTCCCATGAGCCAGGGCGGCAGCGGGCGCGACCACCACAACAAGGGTTTTTCCATCTGGCTCGCGGGCGGCGGCATCAAGGGCGGTATCAGCCACGGGGCGACCGACGAGCTGGGCTATGCCGCGGTGGAGAATGTTTTCAATGTCCACAAGGTGCACGCCACCATGTTGCAGCTCATGGGCATTGACCATGAAAGGCTCACCTACAAATTCCAAGGGTTGGATTTCCGTCTCTCCGGGGTCGAGCCGGTGAAGCCGGTCTGGGACATCATGGCCTAAACTTGGACACCATCGGGTTGCCTGGGGCCGCAAAAGGATAGGTTGACTCTCCCCGTCGGTGTCGGCAGACTGATGGCGCCATGAGCCGGACCAACGAACGTTTTCAGGATCTCTTGCTGCAATTTTCCCAGGAGAACGACGCTGCGCAGCGCAAGGCCATTGAGGTGCGAGTCTGGGAAGAATTTGGGGACTCCCTCACCGTGATGGTGCTGGACATGTCCGGATTCACCGAATTGTCGCAACGCCATGGCGTAGTGCACTACCTCTCGATGGTCCGGCGCATGCAGCTCACCTCACGGCCCATCATCCAGGACTTTCTGGGGCGGATCATCAAATTTGAGGCGGACAACTGCTTCGCGGTGTTTCCTGACGTGGCCTCGGCCATTCGGGCCTGCATTGCGCTGAATCACGCGTTCGACGCCGCCAACCTGGTGACCGAAGACGAACTCGACATCCAGATCTCCTGTGGCATTGATACGGGCCGGATTCTTTTGATCGGGGATCACGACTTCTTTGGCAATGCCGTGAACCGTGCCAGCAAGCTCGGGGAAGACATCGCCGGGACGGGAGAAATCCTCGTCACCCAATCCGCGCTAGACGCCATCACGGGATCGGTGGAGTTCACCTGGGAGCTGATGACCCTGAGCATTTCCGGCATCGAGCTGCCCTCCGCCCGGATCGTGTATCATCAGTCGCCTAGGATCTGATGCCCGGACGGTTGCGCCCAGTCCTTGTTTCAATGCTCCCGGATCAGTTCCAGGAAGGGGGCGAGGAACCGCTCCGCCTTCGCGGTGCCGATGCCGGGGATCGTGAGCCCTTGTTCTATGGTTTGCGGACGGAGGCGGGTCAGGGCTTCCAGCGTTTTGTCCGTGAAAATGGCAAATGCCGGGAGGTTGCCCTGTTCCTTCGCGAGACGCAGACGGAGGGCTCGCATTTTTTCGAAGAGGGCGGCGTCAAATCCCACTTCACGGAGGACCACGGGTGTTTTGCCTGATTTCCCTTTCCGGGTCTTGGCGGGATGGGCGGCCGGCGCGGTTTCCGGCCAGTGCATTCGAAAATCGCGGCCTCCCCGCATCGCCTCCGCCCCCCGGGACGTCAGAGCCACCAGCGGGTAGGCTCCCCGCTCGGTGAGCAGGAGTCCCGACTTTTCGAGCTCATTGAGCAGAGCATAGACGAAGGCCGTGCCTTCGGCTTTGAGGATACCGTAAGTGCTGAGCTGGTCGAGGCCAGCCGAAATGACCTCACTGGCCTGGCTCCCGGTGAGCATTTGGACGATCTTGCCTTTGCCGAAGCGGGGCTCCCAGCCGGTGGAGGTGCGGCGGGAGGCCCGGGCCACCCCCGCGAGGGCTTTTTGGACGAGGAGAAGTTCGGATTCGGTGAGGGAGCGGAGGCTCCCGGAGTGGCGGCCGACGCACTGGTCGCAGGTGCCACACGGGGACGATTCCTCCTCGCCGAAATAGTGCAGCATCCACTCCTGCCGGCAACCGGCTTCGTAGGCGTATTTCACCATCGATTCCAGTTTTGCATGGTCCCGGCGGGACTTTTCCATGAGGGCGGCTTCATCCAATTCCAGCCGAGCTCCGGAGACATCAGGACGGAGCAACCGGGTGCCCCGGGTGCGCTCTCCGGCGACGTCGAACCGCATGATGTGGCCATGTCTTCCCAGTATGCTGAGAGCCGAACTGACGCCCATGTCATTTTTGGCCCCGACGGAGGCCGCGAGATCCCGGATCGGGACGAGGGCCTCACCTTCCGTGGCATGGGCTCTGAGGATGTCGTAAACATGGCGGATCAGGGATGGCGGCGGATTGGCCCCCTCGATGAAAAATTCCTGGGTGGAGGTGTCCGCGTAGTTGAACAGCAGTTCGCAGAAACCGGGTTCGCCGTCCCGGCCGGCGCGTCCTGCTTCCTGGTAATAAGCCTCAGGACTGCCCGGGACATCAAAATGGGCCACAAACCGGACGTCGGAACGGTCGATGCCCATGCCGAAGGCGTTGGTCGCCACAGCGACATCACGCTCCCGGTTGAGGAAGGCATTCTGCGCCTCCTCGCGCTCCCGGTCATCCATCCCGCCATGATAAGCCACCAGTTTCACGCCGAGCGAGGTGAGGGAATCGGAGACCTCTTCGACGCGCTTCCGGGTGGCGCAATAGACGATTCCGGTGCCATGCTCCTCGACAAGCGCTTCAAGTCGCTGGTATTTTTGGGCGTGGTTGTCGCACTGGGTGACGCGGAAGCTCAGATTGGGGCGCGAGAAGCCGGTGACGGTGATGAAGGGATCCGCCAAACCGAGGATCTCGATGATGTCGCGGCGGACCTCGGGGGTGGCGGTGGCGGTGAAGCCCGCCGTCTGCGGATTCCCCATCGCCTGCCGGGCCTGTCCGAGCCGCAGATAGTCGGGGCGGAAATCGTGGCCCCACTGGGAGAGACAGTGGGCTTCATCAATCGCCAACAACGCCACCGGGACCTCGCGCAGAGACTGGCAGAAGGCTTCGCTGCGGAACCGCTCGGGGGCGATGTAAACGAGTTTGTAGGCTCCCTCCCGCATCTGGCGTAGCCGGTCGCGCTGTTCGGGGAGGGAGAGGGTGCTGTTGATGACGGTCGCCGGAATGCCACGCCGATCCAACGCATCGACCTGGTCTTTCATCAGTGCGATGAGCGGGCTGACGACGAGAGTCACGCCATCCAGCATGAGCGCGGGCAGTTGGTAGCAGAGGGATTTACCCCCGCCGGTGGGCATCACGACCAGAGCGTCGCGCCCCTCGGCCAGGGCTTCGACGACGGGCAATTGACCGTGACGGAATTCGCGGAATCCAAAGTGCCGGTCCAGCGTCTCGAGAGCCGCTTCGGCGGTTGACGGGACACCGTCAGGGGCTTCCCCGGAAAGGGAATCGGGGGTGGCAGATCCGGAGGCACTCGGCATGCTTGTTGATAGCCTTCGTGAGCCAGCCCGACAAGGGAGAAAAGCTCTTCCGGAGCTCGGAAGGGCAACCCGTGGCGGCATTCCTCGGTATGGATGCGGGGCGGAAATGCGCCAGCCCAGGAGTGCCATTTTTGGTTGTCAAAAAGGATTCTTTGTGTCAAATTATGTGCTGATGAGACTCAATCGCAATAGCGCTCTTAACGGTGTCGGTTTCTGCACCGTCTCCGACCTGTCTCCGGGCTGCGAAGGGGTGATCAGTGGATTTTTGAATCGGGATGTCGCCCTGCGGCGTTTCCGGGAAATGGGACTTGTCGAAGGCACCGGTGTCCGAGTGGTGCGCAAGGCTCCTTTCCGCGGTGCCATCGAGATCGCCGTCCGCGGCGCGAGACTTTCGATTCGCAACGAGGCCGCCAGCCAGATCGCGGTGCGCCTGGTGGGGGAGTTGGAATGACCGGCCGCTCCGCTTCAGGCCGGGGCCAAAAACCCGCCGGTGACAAGGCTTCCGACGCTCCGAGGACGTTCGCTCTGGTGGGGAATCCCAACAGTGGCAAAACCACGCTGTTCAATTCGCTGACCGGTCTCCGGCAGAAAGTGGGCAACTACCCGGGCGTGACGGTGGAGCGCAAAGAAGGCGTCTGCTACGGTCAGCATGGGGAAACCTACCGCATCATCGATCTGCCGGGGTCCTACAGTCTTCACGTCCATTCTCCCGATGAGGAAGTCCTGCGCGATGTGCTTCTGGGGCGACGGTCGGACACCCCGGCGCCCGATGCCGTGATCTGTGTCGCCGATGCCTCCAATCTGGACCGGCACCTCTATCTCGTTTCTCAGGTCGTGGAGCTGGGGCTGCCCACGATCGTCGTCCTGAACATGATGGACATTGCGGAGGCGCGCGAGATCGCCGTGGATGCCAAAGCCTTGGAAAAGGAACTGGGAGTGCCCGTCATCCCGATGCAGGCCAACACCCGGGAAGGTCTCGTGGAACTGAGGTTGGCGATGAGCCGGACGGATTTGTCGGCCGGGAAGCACCGGGTGGCGCTGCCTGGTTCGGTCCCCGCGGAGATCGCGATGGACCGGTCGCAGTTGTATCTGTGTGAATGCGGCAAGCCGTTGCAGAAAGACCTGATCGATCCCGCCGCCTGGCAGGATGAAGTCATCGCGATGCGTTATGCTGAAGTGGACCGGCTCTGTGCCACCGCGACCCGTCACGGGGAGCGGCCCCGGCTCAGCACGACGGACCGTATCGACCGGTGGCTGCTTCACCCGTTTTTCGGACCCGCCGGAGTCTGCCTCGTGCTGGGGCTGCTGTTCTATCTCGTCTTTGCGGCGGCGGAGGGCCCCATGCACGCCATCGAGGGGCTTTTCACCTGGCTGGCCAACCTGGTTGGAGGGATTCTCCCGGCAGGGGACTTTCACGACCTCGTGACCGATGGCATCATCGCCGGGGTGGGAGGGGTGCTGGTTTTCCTCCCCCAGATCTTCATTTTGTTCTTTATCATCGGTCTGATGGAGGACACGGGATATCTCTCACGGGTCGCCTTCATCATGGACCGCATCATGGGCATGGTCGGCCTCAATGGACGGGCTTTTATTCCGCTGCTCAGTTCCTATGCCTGCGCGGT
>JADZAX010000044.1 GCA_020852405.1 Verrucomicrobiales bacterium | reverse complement strand
GGGTTGGTCTGGCCTGGTGCTTCTTGCTCTCCGGTTCGGCGCAGGCGCAAAAATTGGCCGGTCCGGTTCAGGGGTATGTGTCTGTCGAGCCCTACGAAATTCGGTTGGAGTTTGTCATCCGCTACCGCGAGGCCGCCCACGGGCTGGGGCTGGGTGAGCCGGTAGGAGCCCTCGATCCCGCACAGCGGAAATCCCTTGAAGAGAGGACGGCAGCCTGGCTCGCCGGAAAATGCCCTGTCTTGGTGGATGATGATCCGGAGCCCCTGGCGTTCACCTTGCAACGCAGTCATTTTGTCCGGACGGACCCCGAGAAAGGCTTGGTCGTGGAAGACCGCGACGAGGTGCTTTTGCAGGAGGCCCGGCTGGGGGTGGTCTTCGCCACGAACCGGACCAGACCCCCGAAAAAAGTCAGCGTTCGTTGGGAGGTTTTTCCACAAGACGGAACGCCTGCCATCATTGAAATCGGTTCGGAGGATGAGCGCATCACCCGCGAAGCCACTCCTGCATCCGCCACGATTGAGTGGACACCGTCCAAGCCCATTCTGGAGCCCGCTCTCCTGGCATTGCCGCCCGTCCCCCGGCCCTCTGAAGTCCGAGTGCCATGGTTGGCGGTGGGAATTTTTGGATGCGGGATCGCGGGCGCTTTTTTCTTCCGCCGTCACCAAAAGGGGTTCCTCCCGGTGGGAATCGCCTTCGGGGCGGGCGTGGTGGCGCTGGGAGTTTATGCCTTGGGAATCGGTGAAACCGGTTGGTCCCCACCATGGGCCCGGGTGGAGGCGCCCACTCCCGCGGTGGCCGACGAGATCACCTTTGGCCTGCTGAGAAATGTCTACCACGCCTTCGATTTTCGTTCCGAGGAGAGCATTTACGACACCCTCCGGGCGAGCGCCAGCGAAGCCCTGGTGGGCCGTGTGTTTCTGGAAGTGACGCGCTCGCTGCAGGTGGAAGGCCAGGGGGGAGCCCGGGTCCGGGTGCTGAACCTGGACCTGCGCAAGTGCCAGGTGACGCGCTTCCAGGATCGTCCGGCTGCCGAATTCGACGCCGAATGCGAGTGGATCGCCATCGGGAATGTCACCCACTGGGGCCACACCCACAAAAGGCTCAATCGTTACCGTGCGACATTGACCATCTCCGGAGCCGAGGGGCAGTGGAAGCTCACCGGCATCGAGTTGCACGATGAATCCCGACTCTGAGGCAAGTCCTCAGGGCTGCTGGGACGGCGGGAAGTGCCGCCAGATGGAGCGGGTGCAGACCGGCTGCAGCCCCGGGATGATCTCCGGTTCAGAGAACAGTCGGCGGTCATGGAGCAGGGCCATCATGGGACCTCTGACCTGCTCTGCCAGTCCCAGGTTCGCGGCATTGACCACCACGGGCTTGCCGTCGGCATCCGCCTGTTTCAGGATCGAGAGAATTTCGGCGGCATCGCGGACTTCGATGGTGGCGGGGTCGTAGAGCCGCGTGTAGTGCATGACACCAATCGAGACTACTTCGTTGAGGCCCACATCGCCGGCATTCACGGTTTTCCGGTAGGTGCGGACGGATTCTGCGAGGGCTTCGATACTGTGCAGCCGATATCGTTGGCGTTGGTCGCTCGTTTGCAGAGCGAAAACCCCCAGCAGAATGACCCCGATGAGGAGCCTCCGCCATCCCGTCCATCGGGGCGGGGTCCACTGATCCATGGCAAAACACCAGCCCAAGGAAATCACGGTCAGGAACAGAGGAAGGAAGCCGACTGAATACCACGGGTAGAGGAGGGTGCCTTTTAAAACCGACTGCAGGCAGGTTAGCGGGACCGGCAGGAGCAGGGGAAGTAACCACCAGCGGGAGAAGTGATGCCGGGCGAGGAATGCCACCCCCGTGGCAAAGCCTACAAAAAGCAGGATCAGGGAAGGCCATGAAATCAAAGGGTGCGCCACCAGCGACTCCCGCAAGGTCACCGAGAAGGGGTTCTCTGGTTCCCATTCATACCATGGGGTGCCGGATCCGAAATAACTGAGCCAGTCGATGAACCAACCAGAAGTGACCCCCTGTCCCAGGGCTTTTTCGCTAGCCAGCCAACGACGCATGGGTTCCACTGCCGGCCCCAGTAGGAGCAAGGTCAGGACGGCGGCTCCGACGGAGGCATTGATCCAGGACCAGGCCTCCGCGGAACGCAGTGGCCTGCCGCCGGAACGCTGCCACAGGATCACGAGGATGGACGCATTCAAAGGCAGGAGAAACATCACCGATCCGAAGTGGGAGATCAGCAGCAGGGCCTCTGCCGCGCCGAAGACAACCCACCACCGGAACTTGCCTGTGGCCAGCGCGGCAAGCACCGCTCCCATGGTGAGGCCGATGAAGGCGAGCTCAAATGCGTAGCCGCGAGCCTCGGAACCCCATCGGATGATCCAAGGATGCAAGGCCGTCAGCCAACTGGCGAGCGGCGCGGCTCTTGGCATTCCCATCATCCAGGCCAGCCAGCCGACTGTGAAAATCGAACCGACTCCGGCGAGATAGGCGGGAAGGCGAATCATGGTTTCGCTGAAGGGAAACTGATCCGCCGCTGTGGAGGGCTTTTTCAAGCCGGCACTCAACCGGGCGAGGGCGCTGTTCAGGGGGTGGTTGTTGGCTCCGTTGTCAAAATTCCACAGGGTCTTGACCCAACTGGGTTTTTTCGGGGCCATGGTCCCGTCCTTGGCTGGGTAATATCGTCCCACCACAAACCGCAATACCGTGGCTTCTTCATCACCCCAAAGACTGAGGCTGAGTCGCGGGGCCATCATCCAAGCGGAGGCCAGCCCGGCGGCGAGAATGCCAAGCCGCAATCCCAACTTCCCATTGCGGTGCAGGGTGGGGGCGGGAAAGACTCCCGGAGCAGAATCCGCGGCCCGTTCCCGGTGCGGAAAAATACGTGCCAACAGGAAGCGGCCACTGAGGAGAATCACTCCCGCGAGGGCGCCCCACCAGAGCCCGCGAACCACAAACCCATGGGTCCGGATGGCCTCTTTGGCTTCCGGACTGGTGTCGAGACCTGGATCCCATGGCTTGGGGCCCGCCACCAGCCATCCCATCAGCACCAGGATCGGGAGAAGCAACAACAGAAGCCGGAATCGGGATTTCACGGAGTGGTGGAAGTTGGGGCGGGCAGGGCTGACTCCGCAGGATGCTTACGCCAGAAATCCAGGTGTGCCAACTGCATCGATCCGACCCCCAGAACAGCGATGATGGCACCGCAGAGAGAGCGCCGGGTTGGAACGTCGCCTTCCAGCCACCACGCCATGGGCATCATCGCGATGGGGGTGGTGGCAATGATGGTCAGGGCGATCCCGCTGTTGAGGGTCTCGAGCGACCATTGGAAACAGCTGACGCCAATGACCGGGCCCGCCAGGGCGGCGGCAAACAGCCAGCGGTAGAGACTGCCTTTGATGGGTGGTGGGAGTGTCACCGGCGACACTTCCTTTTTTTGGTTCCGCTTCGCCAGCCCCTGACCCAGAAAACTGACAAACCAGAAGGACAGGGCCGCGAAAAGCACGCCTGCGGTCACCCGTTGGAAGGCTGCGCTCAACCCGTTGACAGAAATCCCCAGGAGTTGGGCCTCCAACTCTCCGCGCCGGGAAATGACAGCCCCGACCCCTTGTCCGAATCCTGCGCACAGGGCTGCGAAGACTCCCGCCGCGAAACGGATTCCATGGTGGGGGTGATGGTGATGGGCAGGATGGGGTGGCTGACGCCGTCTGGGCCAGATCGCCAGTCCCACCCCGGTCAGAATGATGGCGGCGGCCGCGGCATTCCATGGCCCCGGAATTTGTCCGAGCCAGGCCCACTCGGTGGCGATGGCAAAAAGTGGGGCCAGGCAGAGATTGAGGAGAATGGTGAGGCGCGACCCGATCCGCTCATAAGCGAGGAACAGGGCCACGTCTCCGAGGCCAAAACCCACCAGACCGGACAAGAAATACCAACGGAAGGTCGGCCAATGCAGGGATTCCCGAAAGGCGATGGCCGTGATCAGCCCCAGGACGGTCACGGCGACCACCAGTCTCCAGAAATTTCCCCGGATCCCTCCCAGGCGCGTGGCGAGGCGGTGCCCACTCACGGCGGAGAGGGCAAAGAAAAAAGTGGTGAGCAGGGCGGCCAGCATGAACAGCCACGGAATAGACGGCGGTTCTCAAAAAGTGCAAGAAGAGCGCGCCGGATCGGCCCGGGCAACAGGGAAAAACCAGCCTCAACCCGCTCCCTTCCGGACTTTATTAGCCGCGATGATGCCATGCCTGCCAGGGCCAATCCGGGGTATAAACGCTTGATCCTCTGATTTGAATGCCCGACTGTGTCCTATGCGCCTCTTACTGCCAAGGCTGACAGGTTTGCTGCTGCTCAGCCAACTGATTCCGGCCCACGGAGTGCTCGCCGAAGGTTTGCCGGCTGGTGGGGCGGAATTCTTTGAAAAAAAGATCCGCCCTTTGCTGGAGGAGCGCTGTCTGGAGTGCCACTCCGTTGGCAAGGGAAAGACCAAAGGTGGCCTGGCCCTGGATTCCGCTGCCGGTTGGCAGAAAGGAGGGGACAACGGCCCGGCGCTGGTGCCGGGGGATGTCGAAAAAAGTTTGATCATCAACGCGGTGCGCTATCAGAACCGGGATCTGCAGATGCCGCCCAAAAAAGCGCTTTCGTCTCAGCAAATCAAGGACTTGGAGGCTTGGGTGGCCCGGGGCGCCCCCGATCCCCGCAGTACTCAAGTGGTGGCCGGCGCCGCAACGCACCACAAGCCCATGGGAATGAGCTTGGAAGATGGCCGGAACTTCTGGTCTTTTCAACCGGTCGGAGACCCCGGGGTGCCTGTGGTGAAGACCGATGGCTGGGTGAAGACTCCGGTTGATGCCTTTTTGCTGGCGCAATTGGAAGGTCAGGGGCTCTATCCGGCCCCGGCGACGGACCGGCGCACCTTGCTGCGCCGCGTCACTTTCGATCTGACCGGTCTCCCTCCGACCCCGGAAGAAACCACTGATTTTTTGAAGGACACCTCTGCGGATGCCTATCCACGGGTAGTCGAGCGGCTCCTGCGTTCCCCGCAGTACGGGGTTCGTTGGGGGAGGCACTGGTTGGATGTCGCCCGCTACGCGGACTCCAATGGATTGGATGAAAACATCGCGTATGGCCAGGCCTGGCGATACCGGGACTACGTGGTCAATGCCTTTAATGAAGACACGCCGTTCGACCGTTTTGTCATCGAGCAAATGGCCGGCGACCTGCTGGAGGAAAGCGATGAGCCCACCCGTCGGGAAGGCATCACCGCCACGGCCTTTCTCTCCATGGGAGCGAAAGTCCTCGCTGAGCCGGATGTCCAAAAGTTGGAGATGGACATCATCGATGAGCAGATAGACACCATGGGCAAGACCTTCATTGGGTTGACCTTGGGGTGCGCCCGGTGCCATGCCCACAAATTCGATCCCATTCCGACCGAGGACTACTACGCTCTGGCCGCCATTTTCCGTAGCACCAAATCGCTTGGGGATGACCGGACGGGAGCGATCAAATACTGGTATGAGCATGATTTCTCCACTCCTCAACAGATTGAGGAACGGAAGGGGGGGGAAGCCATGGTCAGTGAGCGGAAAAAAGCCGCGACTGCCTTTGCCTCCAAGGCACGGGCTGACCTCAAGGAGAAGGTGCGAAGCCAGGCTCCCTGGTATCTCGCAGAGGCTGCCCGTTTTGCCCCGGGACCTTCCCTCACCGAAGTGGCACGATTTGCCGCACCCCGAGGACTGCATCCCCGCGTCCTGCACCATTGCCGGACCCACTTGGCTTTCCATGAAGATGATCCCGTCTTTGCCAAATGGCGGGAACTCGCCGCCGTGGGCAATGTGGAAGGGATTGCCGACCACTATGGGCGGTTGTTTGACCGTGTCGACCAAGCGCTGGCGACGGCCAAAAAAGCCGATCCCAAAGCCGTCACCCTTGCGGATCCGGAATTGGAAAGCGTGAGATTGGCCTTGGTGGATGCGGCCGGATTTCTTGCCGTCCCGGACAAGGATGCCCATGCCCTTGATGCCGCGACTCTGGCCCGCATTGAGGAAATGAGCGAACAGGTGCGGCTCGCCGAGAGTGCCCTGCCCGATGCCGATACCGCCATGGCGGTCGCCGATGGCCCCATCCACGCCCGTTTGCCGGTGCACATCCGAGGCAGTTATCTGAACCTGGGAACCCCGGTGCCCCGGGGATTTCTTCAAGTCATGCTGCCGGAGGGGGGCGGAAAACCCGTGTTTCCCGCCCGACAAAGCGGCAGGCTGCAACTCGCCCGCTGGCTTGCCGATGACCGCAATCCACTCACCGCCAGGGTCATGGTGAACCGCCTCTGGGGCTGGCATTTTGGCCGCGGGCTCGTCGCCAGTACGGAAAATTTCGGGGTTCTCGGGGACCGGCCCAGCCATCCGGATCTGCTGGATTGGCTCGCCCGCCGATTCATGGAAAGCGGGTGGTCGGTCAAGGAAATGCACCGGCTCCTGGTGCTCTCCAGCGCCTACCAAATGGACTCGACTCATCCCGGTCTGGCATCCGACGGCGCGGCGGGCAAGGATCCCCGCGAAGTCGATCCGGAAAACCGTCTCCTCTGGCGTTTCCCGATCCAGCGGTTGGAGGCCGAGCAGGTGCGGGATGCGCTGCTTGCCGCAGGAGGGCTGCTGGATGCTTCTCTGGGGGGCAAAACCATCCCGTTGCGGAACCGTGAGTTTGTCTTCAACCACACGTCGCGTGACCACACCAATTACAACAGTCCCCGCCGGGCGCTCTATCTCCCTGTGATCAGGAACAATGTCTATGATTTCTTCGAGCAGTTCGACTATCCGGATCCGACGATGCCGACAGGTTCCCGCAATGCCACCGTGGTGGCACCCCAAGCGTTGCTGATGATGAATTCTCCTTTCGTCATGGATTGTGCGGCGCGCCTTGCGGACCGGGTGCTGGCCCGCACCGACCTGGATGCTTCCGGACGGATTGGATTGGCCTACGAACTGGCCACCGG
>JADZAX010000043.1 GCA_020852405.1 Verrucomicrobiales bacterium | reverse complement strand
GTATCCGGAGCCGCCAGGACGGCATCGAGATTGCCAAACTGGACCTGGCCGGACTCTCCTTCCACGAGGACCGCGCAGGAAGCCGAAGGACCGTGTTGCCGGATGTTCGGGATCGGCAAACCCAGAATGGCCCGCACATGGAGGGCGAATTCCGAGAGGTCCTGCGAAATCAACGTGACTAGGCCGGTGTCGTGGGGGCGCGGGGAAACTTCGCTGAAGATGACCTGATCCCCTTTGACAAACAGCTCGACTCCGAAGATTCCCCTTCCTCCGAGAGCCCCGGTGACAGCCGCGGCTATCCGCTGGGCCTCTTCCAAGGCCTTGGGAGACATTGGGTGGGGTTGCCACGATTCACGGTAATCGCCTTTGATCTGGGTGTGTCCGACAGGTTCGCAGAAAGAGGTCCCACCCATGTGGCGAACCGTGAGGAGCGTGATCTCATAGTCGAAATCGACCAAGCCTTCCACAATGACCTTGCCTTTGCCGGCCCGGCCACCCTCCTGGGCGTAGTGCCAGGCGGGGAGGGCGTCCTCTTCCTTCCGGACGACACTCTGCCCCTTGCCGGAACTGCTCATGATCGGTTTGATGACACAGGGCAGGCCGATGGCGGCGATCGCCTCCCGGTAGTCTTCCTCTGAGGAAGCGAACTGGTACGGCGACGTGCAGAGCCCGAGTTCTTCAGCCGCAAGGCGCCGGATGCCTTCCCGGTTCATCGTGAGCCTGGTCGCCCGGGCGGTCGGTATGACGTTGAAGCCTTCCTCCTCCAAGGCCACCAATGTGTCTGTGGCGATGGCTTCGATCTCCGGCACGATGTAATCAGGACGTTCCAACTCCGCCAAGCGGCGCAGAGCGTCTCCATCGAGCATGGAAATGACGTGGCTGCGGTGGGCCACCTGCATGGCGGGCGCATTCCCATAACGGTCCACGGCGATGACTTCCACTCCGAGACGTTGCAGTTCGATGACCACTTCTTTGCCCAACTCGCCGGAGCCGAGGAGCATGACTTTGGTGGCGGTGGGCGAGAGAGGCGTGCCGATGCGTGACATGATGGGTTATTAAAGCCCCTGCTCAGGAGAATTTCATGCGGATTTTCCGCTGAGATGCTGGATCACTCCCCGGATGAAATCGCGCTGGGCCTTGGCGCGTTCATACAGTCCGAACTCGGAAGGCGTCTCAAAGGTCAGACTGAGAGGGGTATGTCGGCCAAAGAGGCGCAGGGCTTCCGGTAATTCCGTGGTGGGAAGGTTGCTCCGCGGACTGATGACCCCTCCGTGGGCTACCATGCCATCGATCTCCGGGCGCATGTCCAACGGCAAATCCCCCCAACCGTCCGCGAAAATGCTGGCGGCCACTCCGGGATCACTGCCGGGCAGCTCATAGCAGTAGGCCCCGACGGCATCATAGTCTTCATGCAGACAGAGCGTGACATCGTAACGGTCACGGTCCACGAAGCGATCCCAGGCCCCGATCAAAGGCTGCCGGGGATCATCGAAACACCGGTTCAGGTCGGTGCCGTAAGCATCATACCGGCTGTTCTGGGAAATTCCCCACGGATTCAGGCAGGGCAGCAGGGTGACCGCGCAAGGGCAATTCAGGAGGGACTCCTCGGCCCACCAGAGCAACCCCAAAGAGGCCGCTGGTTCGTCGCCGTGAATGCCCGCTGAGACATAGAGATGGGGCCGATTCGGGGCGGGAGAACGGCGGAAATAGGGCACTTCGAATTCCCCGATCTTCAGCAGGGATCCCACCGTCAGGCCGGGGATGTTCCGGGCGAGATCCTGCCAGCATTGGAGCAGCCAGGGCACATCGTGTGACCGATGGCGTTGCAGCCAAAGGGCCGAGGTCTCCTTGGGAGCGGGGGATGCCTGATCGGACATCTTCATTCTGGATCTCCCTTACTATGAGAAACGCGGGTGGATCTTCCCTGACCGTTCAGCCTCCGGGATTCAGTAAATATCGGGTTCCGGGGCATCCTGACCATGGTGCAGAAAGCGGAAATCGCAGCCTTCGTTTGCCTGGGTGATCTCCTCGGCGTAGAGGCGTCCATAGCCTCTGGTAAACTTGGCCGCGGGCGGTACCCAGTCCGCGCGGCGGCGCTCCAATTCCGCATCATCCACCTCGAGGTGTAGACGGCGTCCTTCAACGTCAAGCTCGATCCAGTCTCCGGACTGGACAAAGGCAAGCGGTCCTCCCACGGCTGATTCGGGAGCCACATGGAGGACGCAGGCGCCGTAGCTGGTGCCGCTCATCCGGGCATCGGAAATACGGATCATGTCCCGCACGCCTTGTTGCAGGAGATACTTCGGGATGGGCAACATGCCCCACTCCGGGATGCCCGGAGCTCCGATGGGGCCGGCATTTTTCAACACGATAATGTGGTCCGCCGTCAGCCCGAGCGCAGGATCGTCGATGCGTTTTTTGAGATCGGCGTAATCCTCAAACACCGCCGCCAGACCCCGGTGCTTCATAAGATGGGCTTCGGCCGCGGTCGGTTTGATGACCGCCCCATCCGGACAGAGATTTCCCTTCAATATAAAAGTGCCACCCGCTTTACCGACCGGGCGATCGGGCGGCCGGATGACTTCTGGATTGTAGACTTTCGCCCCTGAGATATTCTCGCCCAGAGTCTGGCCCGAGACGGTGAGGCAGTCGAGGTGGAGATCCCTCCGAATTTGCTCCAATAGGGCCGGGAGACCGCCGGCGTCGTGGAAATCCTCCATCAAGTATTCTCCGCAGGGGCGCAAATTGGCGAGCACCTTGATGCGTCGGGAAATTTCATCAAACCGCTCCAGCGGCAATTTGATTCCCGCCCTGCCGGCCATGGCAATGAGGTGAACAATGGCATTGGTGGAGCCGCCCAGCGCCATGTCAGCGACAATGGCATTCTGGAAAGCCTCTTCCGTGAGGAGGTCCCGCGGTCGGACATTCTCCCAAACCAGATCCACGATGCGCCGGCCACAGGCCGTGGCGAGCCGCTGGTGGGCCGAATGCACCGCCGGGATGGAACACGCGCCGGGGAGACACAGGCCGAGGGTTTCCGCGATGGCGGACATGGTCGACGCGGTTCCCATCGTCATGCAGGTTCCCGGAGAACGCGCGATCCCGTCTTCCAATTCATTCCAAGAATCCTCGCAAAAATTGCCCGCCTGGCGTTCCGCCCAGTATTTCCAGACATCGGAGCCAGAGCCGAGGGTCTCTCCATGCCAGCAGCCTTTCATCATCGGTCCGGCTGGCAGGAAGATGCTCGGCAGGTTCATCGAGGTCGCTCCCATGATGAGCGCGGGCACTGTTTTGTCACAGCCTCCCATCAGGACTGCGCCGTCCAAGGGGTAGCAGCGGAGCGTCTCCTCCACTTCCAATGCCACCAGATTCCGGTAATACATTGACGTTGGCTTCATGTAGGTCTCGCTCAGCGACATGATCGGCACTTCGAGGGGAAATCCTCCGGCCTGCCAAACGCCACGCTTGACCTCATCGGCCCGTTGCCGGAAGTGGGTGTGGCAGGTGTTGAGATCCGACCAGGTGTTCAGAATGCCGATGACCGGTTTGCCGGTGAAATCTTCCCGGGCGTAGCCCATTTGCTTGGCCCGCGAGCGGTGCCCGAAAGACCGGAGATCGTCGGGGGCGAACCAACGGGCGGAGCGGAGTTGATCTGGGGTGAGGCGTGACATGCCCCGTAGTGTGGCCCGAAATCGGCGAAAAACAAATGCCCGTAATTTTGTCCTTCTGTTCAAGAACCTCCGCCCACCGCCTCTGAGAGGTAGGACAGGAGCAGTAGACACAAGAGCGATACCAGCAGGGCGAG
>JADZAX010000042.1 GCA_020852405.1 Verrucomicrobiales bacterium | reverse complement strand
TTCATTTCCTATCTGCAGATCTCCGGCGATGGTCGGCGTGCGGCCGAGGTTTTCCCGTATCCCAAGGCGGGGGTCGCGGACCTCGCATCGGCCGATTTCACCCAACTGCAACGGGGGTGCTGGCCGGGGGTGGCACCGGATTCCAGTGAACGCTCCTGGGTTTTCCACGGCAGCCATTCTGCGCTTAGCATTTTCGATACCCCCACCTCCCCAGTCCGGAACGTGCCGCTCAACACCATCCCGGAATTTCCCGGTCGCAGTGTGTTTCATCCGAGATGGTCGAATGATGCGGCTTTCCTTACCGTGACGGCACCAGAATGGCAGGCGGAAACGGAGCTCTACCTTGGTCAGTTTGATCCTGCCTTCACCAAAATCGGGACATGGATCCGCGTCACCTACAATGAAGTTCCCGATTATTTTGGTGACGCCTGGCTGGCCCGAGCCGCCGGAGGAATCTCGGCGGGACAGCTCCCGACAGGATCCGCAGGACCGGCCCCGCCCCCGTCCCCACCTCTCTGGTCAGGCTTAGTCTATTCTTGGGTGAATGCGGATGAGAAAAATGAAGTGCGAGATGCTGCGGGGAAAATGATCCGAACCTGCAGCCTCAACCTTCAGGGAAAAGCTGTCTGGACGCGCTGGTTTGCCGCGGCTCTCCGAGGTGGCACCTTCTCTGCCGATGGCCCCGGGATGGCAGCAGCGACGGAAGCAACCTCCGCCACCGGTGCCGCCAGCGTGGCGCTGAGCCTGCTCCCGACGCAGGAACAATCTGAGCGCACGGTTCTTCATTGGGAAGGACGCTTCCGGCTCGAACAGCGGGGGCTGCAACTCTGGCTGGTGGGTCCGGACGGTGCCGGATCTGAATTGGGATCATTGGAAATCGGAAAGTCCCAGCATTGGATTGTCTCCCTGGCATCAGAGGGAACCTGGAAGGCCTGGCGGGAGGGTTCACCCGCCGCAACGGGAACCTTGCCCCATGACTGGTCCACCCGGGTGACAACAGCCGCATTGATCGGAGGAGCCTCCGCTATCGAGAGCGGTGAGACTTGGCACGGGGAGATTGAAGACTTGCGCCTCTTTGACCGGGCGCTCGAAGATCCCACGGTGGCCGCTTTGACGGCCGACGCGCAGGAACACCGAAAGGACAGAACCGCACTCCCAGCCACGGAGATCCAAGCGACCTTGATATCAGCCGCTGCCCCCGCCGTGCCAGCCGAAATCGCTCCTTACCGGCGCAGCCTGGCGGTCTGTCTCTATGAAATCAAAGCCGTCCAATCAGGCTCCCTGGCGGTGGGCGACCGCATTCTCGTCCTCCACTGGAGCGTGCTGGGAGGAAAGCAGACAAGTCCCCTGCCCCGGCCCGGTGAGAGCAGACTCCTCAGGCTGGAGGAGTTGGAACACCATCCTGAAATCGATGGGGAGCATTCCACGTCCGATACCGACGAATTTCTCCCGCGCTACCTTGATGTGGGACCACTACCCTGAAGGTCGGTAGAGGGTGATCCCCCTCTCACGCCCGCTGCCGATGACGGAGATCGAGCAGCGATTTCATGATGTGAGCCAGTTTTCCGGACCAATCCGCGGTGCCAAAGGCATCGTGCAAGGTGCGGTAAAGCCCATACAATTCGCCGTAGACAGCCGCATTCTCCGGAATGGGCTCATAGATGCGCTCGCGAACCCGGCAAACCTTGCGTTGGATCTCTTCGATGGTGGCCGCACCGCTGGCGACCGCACCGAAAATCGCGGCCCCCAAGGCGCAGGTCTGGTCACTGGCCGCCACTTTGAGCGGTCGTCCGAGGATGTCGGCGTAAATCTGCATCAACGTGGCGTTCTTTACCGACAAGCCCCCGGTGTTGATGACCTCGTCAATGATCACGCCATGTTCTTCCATCCGCCGGATGATGGTCAAGGCACCAAAGGCGGTGGCCTCAATGAGGGCCCGGTAAATCTCATGCGCCTCGGTGTGGAGAGTTTGCCCTAGGAGCAGACCCGTGAGCCGGACATCGACGAGGATAGTGCGGTTGCCGTTGTTCCAGTCCAGAGCCAGCAACCCGGTCTCCCCCGGTTTGAGGCGTGCCAGCTCCTTCTCCATCGCGATGAATTTCTCCTCGGGAGTCGCCCCATATTTGTCGGGAACCAATTGATGGACAAACCATAGGAAAATGTCCCCGACCGCACTTTGCCCGGCTTCAATGCCATAACATCCCGCCAACACCGAGCCGTCGACCACGCCGCACACCCCCGGAATGTCGGCCAATGGTTGGTCATTGGAGGCCACGGTGATGTCACACGTGCTGGTGCCGAGGATTTTCACCAACGTCCCCGGCTTTACCCCGGCTCCCACCGCTCCCATATGGGCATCAAACGCCCCTGCCGCAACCGTGGTGCCTTCACAGAGCCCCAGGCGGTCCGCCCATTCGGCACAAAGACCTCCCACCGGAGTGTCGGCAGTCACCGCCTTGTGGTAAAGCCTTCCGCGCAGCGCCGAGAGTGCCGGATCCAGAGCCGCCAGGAAATCCGCATCCGGGAGCCCTCCCCAGTCCTCGGCATAAAGAGCCTTGTGGCCTGCAGCACAAACGCTGCGGGCCATAGTTTCGGGGTGGGTCTGCCCGGTCAGGACCGCAGGAATCCAGTCGCAATGCTCCACCCAGGAGTGGGCGGCAAGAAAGACTTCGGGAGCGGTGTTGAGACAGCGCCAGATTTTGCTCCACCACCATTCCGAAGAGTAAATGCCACCGCATTTGGCGAGGTAGTGGGGCCTGAGACGGGAAGCGAGGGAGGTGATCCGGGCGGCTTCATCATGGGCCGTATGATCTTTCCACAGCCAAACCATGGCGTCAAGGTTGCCCTCCCACTCAGGGAGCATGCTCAATGGGATTCCCTGATCATTGACTGGAATTGGCGTGCTCCCGGTGGTGTCGACGCCGATGCCGAGGACCTCTGAGGGGGAAAAGTCGGGACGGGCAGCCCGCAACTGCTGCAATGCCCCGGTGATGGTGGCTTCGAGTCCTGCCAGATAGTCTCGGGGATTTTGCCTGGCCACATGAGGATCGGCGGGATCGGTCACAATACCCAGAGTGCCCGAAGGATATGGAAACACCACGGATCCCAGTTCCTCACCGGTGTCGAGATCAACGATGAGGGAGCGGCAGGAGTTGGTCCCGTAGTCGAGACCGATGGCATAGCGGGGCATGGCAGGAGGGCGGGCAGGGATTGAGAAACCTAAAATGGACATGCCGGAGGGATTGGCAACCCCTTTCCGAAAGAGTTCCGGCGGGAACAGGTCACTTCACCCGGAATGCTTGTGGCACGCTCCCTTGATCCGGCGCAATGGCGCCTTTGCTCCACCGAAGCGGGTCCAGTTGTTGGCATCGACCGATCCATCTCCTCTCGATCGCGCGAAACCGGGCCTCGCGGTCGGCTTGCTGAGCGGCTTGAGCCTTCATGAGGGGATGCTCCCCGGAAAAGCATGATCTGCGCCCTATTCCCAACGGAAGGGCTGCTTTATTCGCCAGGTGCGACGGCCTCCAACCGGATGGCTTGGAAGTGTTGGGACGGAAGCCCCGGTTTCAGCAACAAAAGGCAGTCCCCTTCGGGCAATTTCACGGTGCCCATCCCAAGCCGCCCCTGGGGATCCGGAGAGGCGGTGGCGGACCATCCGCCGATCCTCACATTCCATGAACTGGCGCTTTGGTCCGACGGTGCGATCCCATCAATCCAGACTCGCCAGGTGCCCGGAGACCTGACCTTCAATGACCATTCGCAGACATTCTCCACCGTTCGCGTCGCATCGGCTTCCATGAGTCGGATCACCGGCCATTCTTGGTGCCCCAATTCTGTGGGATTCGTGGCAACACCATTGGTGGTGTTCTCTGAAAACCAATGGGCGTAATCGGCCCGCATATGCCCGAGCACATAGCCATAGTCCTTTCCGACATCGTATCTCTGCGCCGGATCAGCCTGGATATCGTAGAGTTCCCAGGTTTCGCCTCCGGTCGGTGCACCGCGTCGGGCTGCGGGATCCCTCACTGCCAACCACCGATCGGTCCGAACGGCGGCGGCGGCGGATTCCACCATCTCGTAAGGGGGACAGGGGCGGGCACAAAAAAGGAGCCGATTGGGCCACGAACCGACCGGCCCCCCGGCTCGCAGCGCTGCCAGCAAACTCATGCCCTCAAACAACCTGGGAGCGGATATCGGAATTCGGGCGACCTCCGCCAGGGTGGGGAAAAGGTCCAGATGGGTCACGATCCTGCGCATGACGCTGCCGGCTGGAATCTGCCCCGGCCACCGCACCACACAGGGCACCCGAGTCCCTCCTTCGTGGAGCGATCCGGGCCCTCCGTAAAGTCCATCTTCTGCCCGCCCCCCTGTAGCCGTGAGCCACACCAGTGTGCCAGGAGTCCGGCCTGTATTGTCGACCCGTTCCAGCAGCCGTCCGACCGCGGCATCGAGCCTTTCCAATTGCACCGCATAATCTGCCAAAGCAGCAGCGCTTTCCTTTTCTGAAATCTGCGGCGAACCAAAACTGACCACACAACAAAAGGGACCTTTTCTGGGGCGTTCCATGTAATCAAGGGCCAGCCCGGTCACCGCATCCTCCGGAAAATCCCCGGATGCCAAGGTCGTTCCCTTCTCCGTTTCCAGTGACTTGCCCATGCCGGTTTCTAATCGGGAGCCAAACCATCCTCCGAACTCCGCAAATCCCTGCGAAACCGGATGATGCGGAGGATTCGCGCCCAAAGGCCATCGCCCAAACCAGGCGGTGTCGTAACCATGATCGGAAAGCAGCTCACCTAGGGTTAGGGCATAGGCCGGAAGTCGGCTGCGATCCCCGCTTTCGGAGGTGATCCGGCTCTGATAGGCATCCCGTCCCGTCAGCAGACCAGCCATGGCCGACGGAACAAAAGGACTCGAATAACACCTTTCAAAATACATGCCCTCGCTGGCCAGTTTTTCGAGCGAGGGTGTCCGGTGTTCCGGTGACAACTGCCCGGCGCCCGATTTCCATCCCAGGGAATTGGCAATGATGATCAGGATATTCGGTTGATCCGGTGCCGCATCCCCTGATTTCGCAACTGGAGCCAACAATAAAAGGAAGAACCACATGATGCCAATCCAGCAACTTGACGGCACGTTGCGGATTGGCGGGGACGGTTTGGACACCGCATCGCAGAGTGCCCCGCCCTCAGCAGGAGCCCGCACCGTCCGATAGGACACTTCACCCGCCCCACTGACCGCGGGCCATCGGGTTAGGAAAGGATGGATACAGGAAGCAAGCCGGTCGAGTTCCACCGACAACCGATCAATCCTCGCGGAAATCGAACACTCGCTGCTGCCAGCGAAGGAGCAGATTCTCTTTCTCATCGGCAGGAATGGTGGAGGAGGCCAGTTTTTCCAGCACCGCCCGGGGGGCGATCAAGGTAGGATCAATCCCCAGACTGGACGCAACCGTATCGCGCTTGGCCTTGAGCCGGTTGAGCGTCGGTTCGTTGATCTGGAGCCGCTGGGATGAACCGCCAAACCGTCGAGGGGGCCAGTCGTCCTTCGGTTCTTTGCGGGTCACTTCGATCGACTTCTGGAGCCTTCCTGCTTGGCCGGGGCGCAGATACCGTGGCGGGGTGATCGATTCGCCACTTTGGAGACGCTCCGCCATCGCCAGGAGTTCCTGATTGCCGAGCACCTTGAAGGATGGCCGATCAAGGCGCTGGCTTTCGCCATCGCGCCACTGCCAAAGTCCACGGAGAAACGACATTCCTCTGGGATCCAATCGGCCCCAGCCCGTGATCCGCCAGGCATCCTCGGAACTGCGTTCGTCACGCTCCAAGGCAGACCGCCGGGCAGCTTCACAGGATTCTTCAAACCAGTCCCAGCGGCCACTTTCATGCAGCCGGGCGGCATAGATTTCCGCCAGTTTCATCAAATAGCGGACGTCGTCAAAAGCATAGGCGAGCATCTTTTCCGTCAGAGGACGCTTGCCCCAATCTGCCTTTTGGGAGGTTTTCGAAAGCACGATGCCAAATTCTTTCTCCAGTAGGGCCGCCAGACCAAAGGCCTCGGCTCCCACAAGACGGGCTGCGGTCTGGGTATCCCAGATCGTGGCCGGCACCCGGCCGAATGTTTTGCGGAACAGACTCATGTCGTAGTCGGCGCCATGCATCCAAACCGCATCCGCCCGGTCCAGCCGGTCTACAAATTCCTCCAAATCGTTGCGATCCACAGAGAGTGGGTCGATCACCGCCAAACCGCGGTGACAGCAAAACTGCAGCAAACAGAGCTTGGTTTCATAGGAGTGAAGGCTGTCCGCCTCTGTGTCCAAACCGACCCAGGCTCCCTTGAATTCCCCTACTTCATCCAGATAGCGCCTGAAGCTCTCGGGTGTGTTGAGGAACTCCGAATGATCAGCAACGGGGTGGTCAGAAACCGGCACCCTGCCTGCCCCATGGGAAATCATTGTCTCGGGCAAACCACTCATCAGCGAATTCCTTTGAGCAACAGTTCGGCATTGGTCCGGGTCGCCCTGATGTTTTTCACCAGAACCTCCATCGCTTCCCCGGCAGGCATTTGGGACAATTGTTTCCGGAGCGCACTGATGCGCTTGAACTCATCCGGGTGGTAGAGCAGGTCATCCTTCCGGGTGCCTGACTTGAGCAGATGAATCGCCGGGAACACTCTTTTTTCGGCCAGTTCGCGGTCCAGAGTGATCTCCATGTTACCGGTTCCCTTGAATTCCTCAAAGATCACATCATCCATTTTGCTCTCGGTCTCAATGAGACAGGTAGCAAGAATGGTAAGACTGCCCCCTTCTTCGACATTTCGCGCCGCACCAAAGAATTTCCTGGGTTTCTGGAGTGCGCGGTTATCAAGACCGCCGGAACCAAGACGCGAGCCTTTGCCCTGCATTGCCGCATTGTGCCCACGGGACAATCGGGTCAGGCTGTCCAACAGAATCACCACGTCCCGCTTCAACTCGACCAAGCGCTTCGCCCGGTTGGAAACCATATCCGCGACCTGCACATGCCGCTTGGGGGATTCGTCAAACGTGGAGGCAAAAATAGGGACATCCACGGTTTCCCGGAAATCAGTGACCTCCTCCGGACGCTCATCCAACAACATGATGATCAGTTCGATCTCCGGATGATTTTTGCGGATGGAAACGGCGATGTTTTTCAGCAGAATGGTTTTGCCTCCCCGGGGAGGGGCCACAATCAGCCCCCGTTGGCCCTTGCCTAGCGGGGCTACCAAATCAACAACCCGCGCCGAAGGGGAGGGAAATTCGGCATTTTCCATGATGATCCGCTCGCTCGGATACAGAGGAGTCAAATCATCAAAAGGCCTGGGAGCCTGCCATTCGTCGGCGGGGATGCCTTCGATCGTCAGAACGCGATCCACCGAGAGAAATTTCTCCCTTTCCCGCGGCGCGCGGATCACGGCTCTGACGAGATTTCCGGGACGAAGATTGTGGCGTTTCACGAAATTGCCGGCGACATAGACATCGTCAACATTGGGGGCAAAACTCAACGCGGGCCAACGGAGGAATCCATACGCTTCCCCGGAATATTCCAGGAGCCCCTCGGCCTCCAGTTCGGTGCCTCGGCGGCCATACCATTGGAGAATTTCAAACACCAATTGATGTTTGGATCGGACACCAGCCACCCGGAGGCCGATCTCCTGCGCCGTTTGATGCAGACTGGCAAGAGTGCGTTTCTGAAACTCGTTCAAATCGAGTTTTTCTGGAATCGGAACGCTGGGAACACGGGGCTTTTCCTCCACTGCGACAGGAAGGGAGGCCTCCGCGACTTCCATGGACTCCGTGTGCGCCTCAGCAGGAGCCTCTGATTCTTCCATAGGGGAGCTTTCCAGGGACGCTGGAGCTTCCAGCGCTTTTTCCTGATCTTCCGTGGAAAAATCAGCAGAATTAGATAGGGGGTCGTCGGTCATTGCTTTGTCAGCGATCGGATGATTTGGCATGCAAGCCAGACCTGTTCCTTGGTTTCGTTGGGATTCAAATCATT
>JADZAX010000041.1 GCA_020852405.1 Verrucomicrobiales bacterium | reverse complement strand
CGCCCCCTCCCCCCAAAGCCCCTGCCCCACAAGCGGACGCGGAACCAGCGGCGACGGAAGACGCCGGTCCGGCCAGCACCGAGGAGAGTGACATTGGAGCCGAGGCGCCCTCAGGTGAGGCCGCGACCGTTTCCGACAGCCCGGTGATCCCGACCGAAGAGCCGGAACCCGCCGCGGAGACTGAGGAGGCAGTGCCCGGGCCGGAAAGTGCCTCCTTGGAGGTCGCCCCGGAAGAGAACCCCGCGCCCGGATCTGATCTGGAAACGGAAGTCGGCCCCTAATGCCGACTTGGGGTCATGTCCCCGCGCAATGCCGTGCCAAATGGCGGCGGAACTCTCCGCATGACAGAGGGTTGAATCCGGGGGATATTAAACCCCATTGAGTCACCGTGCCTGACGAAGAAGGAATCACCGCAGCCGAGCCCGCCGCATCGAACGCTTCCCAGCGTTCCCGGGGGGGGCCTGCCTTTCACGCCCCGACCGTGGAAGAGCTCCAGGCCAACCTGCCTCAATACGAAATCCTCGGCGTCCTAGGCCATGGAGGCATGGGCGCGGTTTACAAGGCGGTCCAGCGCAAGCTGAACCGCAAAGTGGCCCTGAAAATCCTGCCGGAATTTCCCGACGTGGAGGGGTTTGATTTTGCCCAGAGATTCGAGCGCGAAGCGCAGGCGATGGCCCAGCTCAGCCATCCGCACATCATCGGCGTGTATGACTTCGGGGAATGCCCCTCCGGCCTGTTTTTCGTCATGGAGTATGTGGAGGGCGCCGACCTGCACCGCATCATGACCACCGGAGGACTGACCATGGAGCATTTCCATGGATGGATCCCCCAAATCTGCGACGCCCTGCACTACGCCCATCAGCATGGGATCGTGCACCGGGACATCAAACCGGCGAACATTCTCATCACTTCCGAGGGCAACGTCAAAATCGCCGACTTCGGGCTCGCCAAACTCGCCGGAACCGAGGGTGGCAGTCCCCAAACCGTGACCAATTTGTCGATGGGGACACCCGACTACGCAGCACCGGAACAGATCTCCGGGGAACTGGCCGTCGATCACCGGGCCGACATCTTCGCCATTGGGGTCGTCATGTATCAGATGCTGACCGGCAAACTGCCCCGAGGGGCCTATCCCCTGCCCAGCGAGGTCAATCCCGCGTGTGACAAACGCATTGACCGGCTCGTCCTCAGGGCGATGCAAGCCGAGCCAAAAGACCGTTTCGCCGATGCGGCCGACATTACCACCGCGCTCACCGCAATCCGGAGCCATACCAAGGAACCGGTCGCTCTGCTGGTCGGTGAAAGTGCCCAGGCGTCCCGCAAAGGTCTCATCAACCATGGAGGCCTGACCAAGCCAACCACGAGCCATCCCTCTGTTGTCGCGGGGCCGCCCCCTCCTCATCCGATGAAACGCCCCTGGCGGCTCCTCTGGGCCGGAGGCGCTCTGGTGGTCCTCCTCTTGATTGGCATTTCCTTAGCGGGCAGGAAAGAACGCGACCGTCTCGAGCAAAAAACCAACCGGGTGGTGGCCACCATGCCGTCCCCGGCCACTCCCCCCTCTTCGCCCCCTCCAGATCCGGAACTTCCGCCAAAGAATGGAGATTCTCCGACTGAGGCACCCCCGACAAGATCTCGCCCGGCAGATCCGGCAGAGCGTCCCGGGCTCGCCGCCTTCCGCGACAAGCTCGGCATGAAACGCCCGGGAAGCGCCTTCACGGGGAAAATCCCCCCCAACGAGGGAGCCGGACGCGTGACCTTCCTGCCATTTGACCGCGAAAAGGCCGGAAGCAACCCCTTGCGGGAAGTCCCGACCAAGCTAAGGCATGTCCGGGATCTCTGGCTTGGCTTCACCTTGACGGAAAACCGGTTGCCCGCGGAGGCATTCGCCGTGGCTTTGGAACATGACGGGAGTCTGGTCGTGTGGGGAGACGATAGCCACCATCAAACCGAGGTTCCTCCCACCGTCGCCGGGCAACCTGTCACCGAAGTGGCCGTGGGAGGTCGTCATATTCTGGCCCTCCTCGAGGACGGCACGGTTCACGCCTGGGGCGACAATTCGCAGGGCCAGTGTGACCTCCCCGCCGGGCTGCCACCGGTGACCTCCCTCGCCGCTGGGTCCGGCCATTCGCTGGCGATGACGACATCCGGTGAGGTCCTCGGTTGGGGATCCTCTCCAGCCGCTCTCGTCCCCTCCGATCTCGGCCCGGTGAAGGCGATCGCAGCCGGTGGAGACCTGAGTCTGGCCTTGCTCCGCGACGGGACGCTCCGCATCTGGGGCACCATCCAAGACAGCCCCCCAGATCCGGTTCCTCCGGGGATCCTTGCCAGCGCGGTGGTCGCCAATCCCTACGGCGCCTATGCCCTTCTCGTGGATGGTGCCGGGATGATCTGGGAATCTCCGGAACCTGAGGCCATCTCTTACGGAAAGGAGACGGCCGACGCGATTCTCCCCGCGGGCGCGGGAATCGCCGTCAGGCTCGAGGAATCCGGTCGGTGGCTGATCCGCCCTCCTCGGGGAGCCCAACCGGCCAATGGAGGCCCCGGCATTGGCATGGGGATGGGCGAACGCCTGCGCGATTCCCGCATCCTTCTGACCAAAGAGTTCGCCCTCGTCTGGAAACCGGATGACAAGCCTGTCAAAAAATTTCCCTCCACTCCGGACGGACCCGCTCCAGAGGCGGTGGTCTCCTTACCCGCCCAGGAGACACCCGCCCCGGAACCGGAGACGGAGCCCGCCAAGCCTGTCACCGAAGCCGGAGAGCGCATCGCAACCCTGCAGGGCACCCTGGAGAAAGCCTATGCCGAAAGGGTCTCGGGGCCGTTCGATGAATCCCTGCTCAAACTCAACACCTACTACCTTGAGCATCTCAAAAATGCCCTGCTGAAAGCCGAAGCGGAAGCGAATGCCGGGTTGGTCGCCGCTCTGACCGAGGAAGGTCGGACCGTCCAAGAAACCAGGAACATTCCGCCCACCGACGACCCCGGAACGAACGAAACCCTCCTTGCTCTCCGCCGCACTTACCGCCAGGCCCGCATGGGGTATGAGGAACAACGGCGAAAAGATGAGGAAATTCTCGTGGCCCAGTATGACCGTGCCCTGCTCGCCTTGCAGGATGAATTCGCCGGACAGGAAAAACTTGTGGAAGCCTTGGAGGTGAAGCAATTCCGCGAAAATCTCTCCCGTCAGGAGTCGTCCGCGAGCGAGACTTTCAAGCCGTGATTCGGGTGATCGGCGAACTGCGACACCGCCTCAGTCATTCCAATTCAACACCTGCCAAAGGTTGCTGTAGTCATCGGTCCACAGAATGTTTTTGGCCTCGCGCTCCCATTCGGTTGCCCATCCCTGCTTTCGCAACTGATTGAGAAACTCCTGATCACGGCTGACCAGCACCCATTGGGAATAGTCGTCCGCCCCGCCGCCTTCCGGTTCTGGAACATGTTCCACCTGTAGGTTGTCCGCCTCCAGAGTGCGCGCCATGGTGCGGACCGGATCGGTCAGATTCAGATGGGTGTTGGTGGTGTGAATGGCCAGCACCCCGCCCGGTTTCAAATGACGGAAATACAGTTCACAGGCCTCCCGCGTGATGAGGTGAATCGGGATGGCATCGCCGCTGAAGGCATCAACAAACAGAAAATCAAACTCCCCGGAATTACCGGCCGCCAGTTCCTGGGCGAGTGAAATGCGGGCATCGCCGGGCACCACTTCCACGGTGCCCTGGCAGTCCCTCAAGTAGGTGAACTGTGTGCGCGAGAAGCGTTCCACTTGCGGATTGATCTCATAAATCCGCACCGTGTCACCATCCCGCGCATAGGCCGCCAAGGTGCCGGTTCCGAGACCAATGACTCCGTATTTCAGTGGGGGCCCGTTTTTTTGCCGGTCCTGATGCGAGGCAAACAACGCATCAGGACCGCTTCCTTCACTGTAATAGGTCGTGGCCAGGTGCTCCAGATCGCTGCCGGGATACTGCCGTCCATGACTGATCCGTCCATGCAGCAGGCTGCGCTCCGTAAGCCATGCTTCACCCACGAGGTCAGACCGTTCCTTGATCCGCAAAACCCCGTAGAAACTGCGTGCCCGGGCCACCACCCCCTCCCCGGATTCACGGACAATCCAAAGGCTGGTCATGATCAACATCGCCGCAACTGCCAACAGAAATCCAGCACAGGACCACGCCAAAGGCGCCCAACGGAAAGCCTTCCGATCCCGCAAAACGGTCAGAACCATCAACCCCGCGAGAAGCACCAACGCAAAGTAGAACTCCCAGTAGCCGGAAAACAACTGTGGCGCCACCAAGCTGACCATCATCCCCCCCAGCGCGCCGCCGAGAGAAATCGCGAGGTAAAATCCCGTGAGATGATCGCTCGCTGGCTTGAGACGGACCAGTTCCCCATGGCAAACCATGCACCCTGAAAACAGCGCAAAACAGTATAGGACGACCTGGAGGGCGAGGTGAGGATTCAAATCCGCGGAACCGACATCCAGGTAGATCATCGTCATCACCGCTCCGACCGAGACCGCCGCGTAGGGCATCCAAATCAAACGCCGGTACCAACGGGAATGGTCGAAACTGAGGATGAAAGAAATCAGATACAAACTGAGTGGCAACACCCAGAGAAACGGGACCACCGCCACGTCCTGGCACATCTGGTTCGTCGTCGAAAGCAGCAGCATCGAACCACAGGCCGCCAGAGCCACCCAGAGAAAGCGGTCGGTCCAACTGCCAGCCGGAGTCACCTCCTGCTCAATGGTTCCGGGACGGTCCGCCTCCCCGGTGCAGGGGGCTCTCCGGAGCAGCACCCATCCGCAGGCGGCCACCAGGACTCCATACACCAGATACCCCCCGGTCCACAGCCAGGACTGCTGCCCCAGCCGCAGGGAAGGCTCGACCAGAAAGGGATAACTGACCAACCCGATCAGCGAACCGGCATTCGAGACCGCATAGAGCCGGTAGGGAGACCGTCCTGCAGCGGCCCGGGCAAACCAATGCTGGAGCAATGGCCCTGAGGCCGAGATCACCAGGTATGGCAAACCCACCGTCCGTGCCAACAGCAGCAGAATGCCACCGACCGGGTTCGCTCCGGACGTGATCGGCTTCCACGATTCCGGCGGCATGACCGGTAAACTCAGCAGCGACAGGAGAACCAGCCCGGCATGAATGCCGCATTGCCATGACGGATGACGCCGCAGCAGGCTGACCAAAGCGTGGGCATACCCATAACCGACAAGCAGGCCGGCCTGGAAGAACAGCATGCAGGTCGTCCACACCGCCGGGCTGCCACCATACCAGGGCAGGATGACGCGGGCCACGATGGGCTGGACCTGGAAGAGCAGGAACGCACTGAGGAAGATGGCGATGACAAAGGACGACATGAATGGGTAGAAGATGGGAGGAAAAAGAGAAAGGCTCGTGCCAGGAGCTTCCGGGGGAATTCAGTGCCCGGCGGCGTTGATCGCCACCAGTTTCCCCGCGGTGCGGACAAACATGGCTCCGTCACCCACCGCCGGAGTGCTCCGGCAGAGATCCCCAAGGCGGTTGATGCCCAGCGTTTGGAGTTCGTCCGCCACCGCGATGACATGGACATTGCCGGTTTCGTCCGCACAGAAAATCTTGGTTCCGTCACTGATGGGCGAACCGAAACATTTCCCTTCGATCCCGGGCAGCCGGGCCTTCCACACTTCGGCGCCATCGACCCGTTTCACGCAGGTCACGATCCCGGAGTCATCCCAGAGAAAAACACGTTCCCCGAGGGCGAGCACCGAGGGAATGTGCGGAACGTTCCGGTCGATCCGCCAGGCTTGCACGATCCCAGTCCCCTCTTCATACCGCACCGCGACACACTGCTTGGGATTCGCGGCAAAGCCGCAGGTCCCGATGATCAGATCGCCCGCGACAACGGGGCTGCTGATGGCCCTCTCGTTCGTCTTGGTGTCGAAAAGACTCTTCTCCGCCACGACCCGTCCGTCGGCGGGATCGATCACGGTGAACCCGTGCTGCCAGTTGGTGAACATCATCAGATCCTTCCCGCCACTTTGGAAGACACAGGGCACTGAGTAGCTGATGCGCTGGCTGTGGCGGGGCACGGTCCACTTTACCTGGCCCGTCAGCGCATCGATCGCGAGCAGGTTTCCCTTTTGGTCCTCCTGGTCATTGTTCAACACCACCAGATCCTTCCACAACACGGGCGACCCACCGTAGCCGTGGCCTCCCGCGACCGGTCCAAGCGGGGTTTCCCAAAGTTTCTCTCCCGTGTGGGAGAAGGCCACCATGGTGAGTTGTTCCGCGGTGCCCCAGGTGAAAATCACGCGCTTCGCGTCAACCGCCGGCGTGGAGCTGGCCGAGCTGTTGAATTTGTGCCCATGGAAAGTCCCGCCTCCCAGTGTCGCCTCCCAGATGACCGAACCGTCACGGGTGCTGAGACACATCGGCCGCCATTCCTGCGGGACTGCTTCCGCCACCGCGGATTCCGTCGTCGTTTCCGCCTCTTTTTTCCCTTTGCCTTTTCCTTTGCCTTTGCGGGGAGCGGAAGCCGATCCCGAGAGAAGGAAAATCCGGTCGCCCCAGAACACAGGAGAGCCGTTGCCTTCTCCGGGAAGGTCCACCTTCCAGCGGAAATCGGAGTCGGTCCATTGCGCCGGAAACGTCAGTCCTTGGGCCACCCCGGAACCATTCTCTCCACGGAACCGCGGCCAGGATGCGGGATCGGCAGCCAATGCCAGAGTCCCCAAAAGAGAACCGGCGGCCAGGAAGGGAAGAAGTGGGAAACGCATGGCAGGGATGGTATGAAAACCCCGGCAAGAGATCAAGGATTCTCACATTTTCCGTCGAACGATCCTGGACGCGTCGGGCAACCTCCCCGGCAGTCCTTGCCAGCCACCCTGATAACGGCCCGGGCTGTTCCTTGCCTGAGGGACGGTTCGAAGTCATAGTATCCAGCAGCTTACCTCCGACCACTCCGCCCTCGTCACGGCCCCTGCCCTTGTGGCGCACCGGGCCAAGTCCGGCACCCACCGGGAGCACCGATGAACAACGACGCTTCGATCTCTTTGAAACTGGAAGGAGGATTTGTCCTGAACCCCATCCTGCGGAGCGACAAGTCGGCCTTCCTGGAGCACTTTTCAGATCCGGAAATCTCGCGCAACCTGCTCGGAATGCCCCGCCCCTGCACCGGAGAAACGGTCGAGGAGTGGCTCGCCCATTGCGTGCCGGAGTCCGGTTCCCAAACCACCATGTTCGCCATCCGGGCTCCCGGAGGAGACCTGATCGGCGCGATCGGCATTGACGGGGAACTGGCTTCAGGCGCGGCCTGCGCGGAGTTCGGCTATTGGCTGGTTCCCTCCCACCGGGGACAGGGGATCATGCCACGGGCGATTCATGGTTTCGCCGACCACATCTTCCAACACTTCAACATTCAACGGCTCTGCGCCCTGCCTTTCAGCACCAACGTGTCCTCCCAGCGGGCGTTGGAGAAAGCGGGCTTCCGCCGCGAACGATCCCTCCGGTTGCACCACCCCAATCCCTCGCTTTCCCAGGACGCCATTGTCTATGCACGAATGCGAGAAGAAGCCAGGGATCAGGAGTCGGAAACGAGGGGCGCGTAATGTGCGCAGATCAGGACTTCCGCGGACCGGACTTGATCCGCCCCATCGTGGCGCGATCCCCGCGCTGGATCGATGATCTGCCACTCCATCCAGGAACTTCTACCCGGCAGGCTTTCCGGGGAGGCCCTGCCCTGACAAACCTTTTACAACCCCGCTCCTGACAGGAACCGTTCCCTGGGACTATGGTGGAATGCCATGAAACGAGCTGCCTTCCTCCTCCTCCTGATCACCGCTTCCCAGGCCATCCCAGCGGAAGAAATCGCCGTCCAACCGAACATCGATTCAGTGGGTCTGTTCAAAAACGGACTCTGCGTGGTTCACTCCTTTTTCGAGGCCGACGCTCCGGGCATCTATCGGTGGGACGATCCGCCGCGCTGTGTGCATGGAACCTTCTTCGTCGAGTCCGAGGGATCCGTCGTCGTGTGGAGCACCGCCCGCAAGGTGGCGGACCCGGACAGCGTGAATCTCCCCACCGGCACCCTGCAGACCGACCTCGCCGGAGCCACCGTCAGGCTGACGCTATCGACCGCGCCGAACACGCCTCCGGTGGAGATCACCGGGACCGTGTGGAAAATGCCGGAACCCAAAGAAGCTCCCCGCATTTGGAACACCCAGTTTGAATCGGATCCATTCAGCTACTCCTCGCGGTTGCAAAACGGCACCGTGCCCCCCGCACCCGCTCCATCGACTGGAGGATTCCTCGTGCTGGAGGGTTCCGAGGATGCCAACGTGCCGGCGGACACAGGACGGCGCTTCGTTTCACTGGGTAGTATCGACCGGGTGGAAGTGCTGGAAATGCCCCGACGCGAAGCCGGGACCAAGGAACAAGGAGTGCTCCTCTTTGTCGTTGCCAAACCAGGACCGGTGCGCATTTCGTACCTCACGAAAGGAGCCACTTGGGCGCCCTCCTACTTTGTCGATCTGAAGGATGCCAAGACCCTCCGACTGAACCAGACGGCGGTGGTGAAAAACGAACTGATGTCTCTTTCCGGAGTGGAGCTGTCCCTGATTTCCGGATTCCCCAATGTGGCCTTCTCCCATGTCGATTCTCCCCTTTGGCAGGGCAGCACCTTGGCGGGTTTTTTCGGGCAATTGTCCAGCCAGCCGGGCAGAGGCGGATCCAGCCTCATGATGCAGAACACCATGGCTTACAACAGCAGGAGCACCGAAGCCATGGCCCTGCCGGATCTCCAGGAACCGGGCGCGGCCAGTGAAGATCTTCATTTTGAATCCCTCGGCAAACAGACTCTGGCCAAGGGGGATGCCCTCTCGCTCGAAGTCGCGGCAGGCGAAACCGGCTATGAACGAGTGGTCGAATGGACGGTGCCGGACACCCGCAACGCCCATGGCCAGTATACCGGAAACGAGCAGGGGAATCCCGCAGATGGATCGGATGATCCCTGGGATGCGGTGACCTTCGAAAATCCGCTGAAATTCCCCATGACCACCGCTTCGGCGACGATCCGCGATGGGGGAAAATTCCGCGGACAGAGCCGCAGCGACTGGACCAATCCGGGCCAGCGCAACTGCCTCCGCATCACCAAAGCTCTCAGCGTGCAAGCCGATCACACGGAAGTCGAGGAACCCGGGAAACGGGAACAGGAAATCTGGATCGGTGGCAGACGCTATTTCCGGTCCACAGTGAAGGGCACCGCCTCGGTGCACAACTTCCGGGGACAACCAGTGACCCTGCTGATGCGAATTCGCTTCTCAGGCGAACTCCAGGAGGCAGAACTGGCCCCGCAGGACACCCTGCGGCACGAAGGCGTGTTCAGTGTCAATCCCCGCCATGAACTCGAATGGAAAGTGGCGGTGGCGGCAGGTGCGGAACAGAAGGTCACTTACCAGTACACCGTGCTGGTCATGAACTGAGCCCGTCCGGTCTTTCCTTCGCGACTCGTCAGGAATGGCCGCGGCCAGCCCTCAACCGAACAGGCCGAGCACCGGCTTGCCTGTCGAAAACTGCGGACGGGCGAGACCGGTGTTCTTGGTGGCGTCAAACAAGGGCACCCCCATCGCATGCAGGATCGTGGCATGGAGATCCTGGGGCGTCACGGGATGACTGACCGGGACCGAGCCGGTCTTGTCGGACTCGCCATAGACCGCCCCGCCGCGGATTCCGCAGCCGGCCACGATCGCCGAGAAGCACTGGGGCCAGTGAATGCGCCCGGGCGGCCCCTTGGTCTGGATTTTTGGCGAGCGCCCGAACTCGCCCATGGCGACGACCAGTGTGTCCTCAAGCAGGCCGCGCTCCTTGAGATCAGTCAGCAAGGCGGACAGGGCCTGGTCGAGCCGGGGCAGGCACCACCCCATGCCGTAGGATCCGGTGCCGAAGGCGTTGCCCATGCCCATGCTGCCGCCATGCATGTCCCAACTGGAGCTGGGAGGGCCGTTGCCCGAGCCGGGAGCCGGACCGGTCCAGCCGTTGACGGTGATGAACCGCACACCGGCCTCGACCATGCGGCGGGCGAGGAGCAGGTTCTGTCCGAGCGGATGCATCCCGTAGCGCTCCCGCACGGCGGTTGGCTCGCGGTCCATTTCAAAGGCTTCCCGTCCTTCTACCCGGGTCAGTCCGTCAAAGGCCATCTCCCGCAAGTCATTCCAGTCCCGTCCGAGGGGATGATCGCGCAGGGTGTCCGATTCGATGGTGGAAAGCAGCTCATGACGGCTTTGGATCCGTCCGGAATCCACCTTGTCATAAACCTCGGGAGGTTTGAAGCCGGGCATCGCCGGATGGTTGTCGGCCGATCCGACAAAAACCGGAGCGTAGGAGGATCCAAGGTAGCCTCCGGTGCCAATGTTTGGCGCGCAGAACACCGGAGGGCCGACACATTTGATCAGCCAGGCATTGGAGACGAGGTTGCGCTCGCTGGGAAGGTGCTTCGCGACCACCGAGCCGATGTAGGGGGCACTGTCCGGAATCCCCTGCTGGACACGCTCCACATACTGCCCGCTCAGCAGGTTGTGCATGGCGTCAAAGTGGTTGTTGATCGGCCCCGGATGATGCATCGACCGGATCAGGCAGAACTGGTCGGTGATTTTGGAAAGCTTGGGGTGCAGCTCGCTCAATTGCATTCCCGGCACTTTGGACCGGATCGGATTGTAGGGACCGCGGATCTCGGACGGCGCGTCGGGCTTGAGATCCCAGGAGTCGAGGTGACTCGGTCCCCCGCAGAGCAGCAGGAAAATGCAGGACTTCTTGGAGGCCACGGCTTTGCCGGAAGCGTCAAATTTGTCACTTCCCATGACCAACCCCGGAACCCCCAGATTCAAAGCACTCAGGGTGCCGGCCTGCAGCAATTGACGGCGGGTGAGATCGGGTCCGTTCATGAGTTGGTTTGATGGTGGGAAAGGTGCCCGAAATGATCGATCAGATACGCGTCCGCAGAACCTTCGCGGGACATCCTGACGGGTTTCCCATTTCCCGTCAAGAATTGTTTCAACGGATTGACGGCGAATCCGCAACGCACCGGCCTGAGTCCGTCAGGAACGGGACCGACTGCTGCCCACCCGGACGCATCCCCGCGGTCTTCCATCCCGTCCTCCGGTCCGGCTGGCTCGGTCTGCCGGAGCCGTTTCCAGCCTGCTTTCGACTGTGGTTGATAGCCCTGCAGCAGGGCAAAAGGATCCCTCCAGCGGAGGGGCGAATGTTCCGCCCTTTCACCACCGGTCCACGAATCGGGAGAAAATTGGGGT
>JADZAX010000040.1 GCA_020852405.1 Verrucomicrobiales bacterium | reverse complement strand
GTAAATGGAAATGGGACGAAGGCGTCGGGCGATGCTCCAGGCCAGCATGTTGCCTGCCATGAGTGGCAGAATCAGGGAGTAACTTCCCGTCATTTCAAAGATGATGATCAATGAGGTGAACGGACAACGGATGGTTGCGGCAAACATGGCGCCCATTCCCAACAGGACGCAGCCACCGATGACTTTTTCATCGGTGGGAAATCCCGGTATGGTGAGATGATGCCGGTGCGCCGAAACCGTTGCCAGACCGACGATGGCCCCCAGCATGGCGCCAAGATAAAGGGTGGGGGAGAAGAGTCCTCCGCTTCCCCCCGTGCCATAAGTAATGACCACCGCGATCAGTTTCAGCACCAAAAGGACCAGGATGACACGGAATGTCATGCTGCCCGCGAAGGCCCTTTCCACACTTTCGTAGCCGATGCTGAAGATGGAATGTTGAGGATCGCCCAATTCAAGGGTCATCCAATACGCCGTCATTCCCAGAACCCCGCAGAGCGCCCCCCCAATGGCCGGGTGGGACCAGACAGGCAGGATTCCTCCGGGTGATTTCAACCGACTCCGCAGACCGATGAGCGCGGTAAGAAAAAGCTGACTGAGAAGTCCCGCCAGAATACCGAGCGGCAGGCAGACCAGCATCCACAACGACGTGGCATAGTGGGTGGCCAGATGGGCCTGCAGGATGGGGTCTTCTCCAAGGATGGACCGGGAAACGGCCGCCGCCACCACGACCGCCACGACCATGCCTCCGAGCGCCCGCATTGAGAAATTGTCGAGCAGTTCCTCGAAGACAAATGTGAGGGCGGAAAGTGGGGCATTGAAGGCGGCCGCGATCCCGGCAGCCATCCCGACGGGGATCATGGCCCGCTGCCGTTCCGGGTCACGGAAGGCCCAGCGGGCGGTGCGGGAGGCAATGGCCGAGCTGAAATGGACGGTGGGTCCCTCCCGGCCTAGGCTGTTCCCCAAGCCGATGTAGAGCATCCCCAGAAGCCACCTCCAGATTCCGGAGGCCGCACTGATGTGGCCTCCGTGGTTGTAGTAGGCCGACTTGGTCTGAGGTATCCCGCTACCCGCTGCTTCACGCGCATATTTTTTCACCGAAATGCCTACAATCAGACCACCAAAGGAGGGAGCCACAATCATCATGGTGGCAAACCATGGCGTGGGAAGCTTGCTGGCAAAGGTCCACAAGGTGGTGAAGAGGGAATGAATGCCCCAATGAAAACCGACAGCAGCAAGCCCGCAGAGAAGTCCGACGAAAAGGCACCAGAGCAGAAAGCGCTGCCCGTCTGAAAACCGAGCCCGCATCCAATCAGGAATGGTCATTCGAGAGCGGATGGCGGGGATGGGAGACGACATGGGGAGGCACAGAGACGCACAACGGGCGGGATGACTCCAGTAAAAGATGGAAAAAAATGCGATTCTGTCACGAATCATGGCTGGTTGTCGGTTTGATTTGAAAGTTGCAACCGGCCTGGGTTGGCGCTATGCCTGCGGCCTTTTCCGTATGGAGACTCCCGTTCCATCAGCTTCCCCTCCTTCCGTCCTCACCCCTGTAGGGGGCGGCGCCAATCGCCGCCGGTTTGTCTTCATGGGCGTGGCCGCGCTTTTGCTGGGCCTCCTCATTCTGGTCAGGATGGAGCACGCCTGGGAAGGGGCGACGTTGAAACGTTCCTCAAACGGTCTCGATGCGATGATCGGCATCGATTTTGGCCGGATTTATGGATTTTGGGCAGGAGTCGGCAACGTGTTGCTTCTTTCCTTGATTCTGATCTCCTCCCGTTGGTGGTGGCCCCGAGTGAATGCGGACCTTCCCATCGACTTCTCATTCAAAAAGCCTGGCAACCCAGAAAGAGCTGAAAAATTCTTGCTGATCGCGTTGGTCCTTTTGTCGGTCTGGATCCGTCTTCCGCAACTGGACCGATGGGTCTTTCGGGATGAGCAGGATACCCTCAGATATCAGATCCATGGCTACCACCAGCTCGACAAAAAGACCCAGCAATTAGAATTTTCCGAAGCCACTTGGGCGGATGCCTTTTTTTGGAATCCTCATGGGAACAATCCTGTTCTGACCAGTGTGACTTCAAAGGCCAGTTTGGATCTGTGGCGTTCCATTAGCGGAGCTCCCCGGGACACCTTCAACCGAATCGCATTCCGCTTGCCTGTGTTTTTGGCGGGTCTGCTCACCATCGTGGCGTTGTGGTGGATGGCTCGAGCAGTCTTGGCTCCGGAGCTTGCGTTGGGAGTTGCGGCCATGGGGGCTCTCCATCCCGAGATCATCAATTATGGCATTGAAGCGAGGGGGTATGGCTTCATGCTCCTGGGGGGCAGTGTGTCCATTGGCGCTGCTTTCCTGGCCCTTCGGCATGGAACTTGGCGGAATTGGGGACTGCTCGGCTTCGGTTTCTTCATCATGCTCTTTGCCTATGCCGGTTCCGTCTTTTTTGTGCTGCCCTTTGCCTTGATCATTTTAGGCACTCTCTTGGGGCGCCGTCGCCAGTCAGAGCTGAAGGCTGCCGCTGACCGGGATCTGTTGCGTTTGATTTTGGTCGGCGCTGCTTTTGGAGGTATTTTCGTGCAAGTGGAAATGCCCGCATTGATGTGCTTTCTACTTCAACAAAGGCCCTTTCCCTGGACCAATGACCTTGATGCCGGCTGGCTTTTCAGCTTTTGGACGCAGAATGCAACCGGCCGCATGTTTGAGTGGGATGGAGCCACTCCCGGCAGTCCTTCTTTGATTTCACATGTGCTCGGGACTCTTTTCCCTCAAGCGCCGCTATACTGGACTTTGGCCATTTCAATACCTGTGTTCATGGTGGTTGGATTGGTGTCCTTTTGGCGGGCCAACCCACCGTGGGCGCGGCTTCTCATGATTGTCGCCCTCATTAGCCCCTTGATCCAAGCCGTGGTTCATTTTTATGTGATCCACAGGGTGCTGTTCTTCTTTTACCTCCTTTATGTGCTTCCCGTCTACTTGGTTTTGCTCCTCGAAGGATTGTCCCGGGGTGGACAGCTATTGACGGTTCCCAAAGTGATGCATCCAGCGTCTTCGAAGGTTCCGGGAGCTGTCATCACAGGATTTCTGCTTCTGTATTTTTTTACCTGCACCAGTCCCAAGCCTGCTTTGCAGCGTTCGGATTTCCTCGTCCAAACCGAGCCCGAAGTATACACACGGGGCAAAAGCAATTGGATTGTCTATCCGACAGGACAAATCCTGAGCCAGCGAACAGAACTGCCTGTCCCCGCCACCTTCGCGGAAGCTCAAAAGACGAGCCCGGCCCCTACTCCTCCGTGACTTCCTCCATTGGGGAATCGGACCGTGCGGACTGTCGGAACGGAGTTCACAGTTGGGACGGCGCTTCCGCTTGCACGGGAAGACAGACCGGATAAGGTGCAGACTTCTCATGAGCACGCCAGCCGCCCACACACCTTCCGCCTTCAATCGAAAAAATCCACTCATCGCCCGGGTTCCCCTACGGCGGCTACTTTCCGAAGGGTGCGAGGAGAAAGACACCTGGCACATTGAGATTGATCTTCAGGGGAGTGGTTTGACTTACGAACCCGGCGACTCCATGGCCATCCTCCCAACAAACTGCCCGGACTATGCCTCTGATTTGCTGGGAGCGCTTGGTTTCTCAGGCGAGGAATTGGTGAAGGATCCCGAAGGGCTGGAAGTCCCAGTAAAGGAGGCTCTGATCAATTCATTCGCGATCAGCCAGCCCGACCGGAAATTCATGGCCAAACTGGTCGAAAAAGCTGGCGAATCCGCATCCGGGTTGGCCTCTTTGCTGGATCCTGAAAAGAAAGAGGAGCTCAACCAGTATCTCTGGGGGCGTGAAATCATTGATCTCGTCGTGGAACATCCCAATGCCAAATGGGAACCGCAGGAGTTTGTCGATATCCTCAAAAAACTTACCGTCAGGCTCTACTCCATCGCCTCCAGTCTCGCGGCAAAGCCCAATCAATGTCACCTCACGGTCGCCGCGGTGCGCTATCAAAGTCATGGCCGAAAACGAAAAGGAGTCTGTTCGACCTTTCTGGCGGACCGGATTGATTCCACTACCCGCATTCCCTGTTTTGTGACCCCTGGAAAAGCGTTCCGATTGCCGCCGCAGGACGATCCATCCCCGGTCATCATGTGTGGCCCTGGAACCGGAGTGGCTCCGTTCCGAGCTTTTGTGCAGGAGCGTCAGGCCACCGGAGCCAAAGGCCCTGCCTGGTTGTTTTTCGGTGAAATTCATGAGGCCACCTGCTTTTTTTACCACGAAGAATGGCAGGCGGCTCTCGCCGATGGTAGTTTGACCAAGCTGACGACCGCTTTCTCACGGGATCAGAAGGAGAAAATCTATGTCCACCACCGCATGAAGCAGGAGGGTGCCGAACTTTGGCAATGGCTTGAGAACGGGGCCATTTTCTATGTCTGCGGGGATGCTTCCCGGATGGCGGTCGACGTGGACAAAGCTCTCCATGAAATCATTGCGGAGCATGGCGGACGCTCGGTCGAAGAGGCGACGGCCTATGTGGAGCAGATGAAGAAAGACAAACGATACCGCCGAGACGTTTACTGACCCTGACCCTCCGGAGAGGCAGGCTACAATGCGGGAATCCGGGCCAAGGCTCCGGAATCCTCGACGTATTCCTGAAGGCCGCGATCAGTCACCGCTGATCCGACGATTTCCTTTGTGTGGATCGCGCGCAGGACGAATCCCCGGCAGTGCACCGAACTTCGTTGACGCTCCGCTTTGGAAAGCCCGTCAAGATCGTCCGCTTTCCCTTTGTAGTTCCCTTCCGCTTTGGTTCTCAACACAAAGGTCGAGGATTGGCCGGCCCGGAGGAGGAGTTTTCGGGTGCCTTCGGCCATTCGGTAATGTTGCCGTTTCTTATCTGTGGTGCCGAGGATGTGGTGGAAGATCTCCACTTCCGTCGGGTGATTGGTCAAATTGGTGATGGTCGCCGAAATTTCCCAACACCCCTGGCTGAGATGGGACGGGGTCGCGGAAACCCTTGCGGCAACGCGCAGGTTCGGTTTGGAATAAAAGGATTCACCGGCTGCGGTGACCTCAGCTTTCCACAGCGTCTCCTCTTGTGCTTTGCTTTGCCCAAGGCTGTTGACGGTGGATTTTGGTTTTGGCTTGGGGGGATTGGTGATTTTTGCCAAGTGGGCTCGGCTCGAAATTTCGGCAATGATTTTCTCCAATTGGGACTGATAACTAAGTTCCTGCTGGGTGGGGGGGCGATTGGCCTCACTTTTTCGACCCGGATCCACAATCCTGATGTTCGCCAGATGCGTCGACGCGGCGGGGAGTGCCTCAGGAAGGACAATGTGCTCGAAAACACACCGTTCTCCAGCGCCACGCCCCGCTGCGATGCGTTCTTGGAAGCCCGATTCCTCATCGAAAAGCCCCATGGCATGGGCATCCCGCCAATTCTTCAGGAGAGCGGAACTCGTCAGCATTCTTTCAAATGGACCGATGTCTTTGCGGAGGTCATAGGCGTTTTCGAGCAGACTCTCCGGGGAGGGGCCGTTGGTTCTGCTGCCTTTTTCGAGAAGCATCAGAATGGGCACCATGCGGTTCCTGAGATTTTCCAGGTCTTTGGGATCCGTTTTCGCAGAAAGCCGGGAAGGCCCCAGCAGTCGGGCCATCGCTTCCGTGCGGTCATTGAAGCCTCCAAAAAGGAGAGTGGTCCCGAACAGAAGCCAGATCGTGAATGGCAGTAACCATCCCTTCCAGATAGGATGAAATAGCTTTGAGAAGGAAATCATGGAACGGCAAAAGTCTTGGTATTCTGCCGATTGAGGCTTACCACGTCAATACTATTCAACGTGTTCCAGGCCATTTCCGTCCTCCCTTCGATTGTTGCCGGAGGACTCTCTTCGTACTTGATCTGAGACAGCAGGCAGGATAAAAGGGGCCTATTCCGGTTAGTCATGCCTACCCCGCCTTCATATCTGCGGATTCTACCGGCCATCTCCTTGGGATGGCTTCGCTCCGTATGTTTCCGGGAGCCCTTGCTGCCCGTGGCCCTGAGTGCCATGACAGGGATCTGTTGGGCCGCTTGGGGAGGATCTTCGCTGACGGCAGCATCTTGGTTCCTATTGGGAATTCCCGGCGTGCTGCTGCTGGGGTATCGAAAGCTTGGTGGCGTCGCTTTGCTGTGGTTGGCCATGACCGCCTATGGACTAGCTCACACGTTTGCGGAGCAGGAAAGTCAATGGTTTCCTGCTCGGAAGCTTCTGACCTCGGGACAGACATTGCAGGGGAGCGCCTCGGGAGTCGTCCTGACTCCCCCCGAGCCACAGGGGGCATCAGCAGGGGCCTTCCGGTTCCTCCTTCGATTGGAGAGTTTCGAATACAAAGGTCAGACTTACGGGTGCCGTCATTGTCTTCCGATGGTGATTTCACGGGCGCCGACCGGGCTGGGGGCCGGTGACAGGATCATCGCCAATGTTCTGCTCGAGCCTTTGGCCCGGGGGCGGAATCCCGGCGAGTTTTCTCCAGCCGAATTCCATGCCCAATCCCACGGCTCGGTGGGCAGGCTCTTGGCAGGCGAGGGGAGTCAGGTGCACCTCGTGGAAAAAAGCGCGGAATTTTCCTGGCTCGCTTTGGCCCATCAATACCGTGAATCATTCGCGGGATTGATCACCCGGGATTTGGAGGACTCCCCGGCAGTGGGATCCGTCATCAAGGCCATGGCTCTGGGATACCGGGAGGAAACACCGGATGCCATTGCGGAGGGCTTCCGGCTCAGCGGAACCATGCACGTGTTTGCCGTCTCCGGACTGCATGTCATGATTTTTGGGGCAGTTTTCCGTCAACTCCTGAGATTCCTCGGGGCCTCCGGGAGATTGGCCGATGGCGTGGTCATCCCCATGCTCTTTTTCTACGTCCTCATCACCGGATTGGCCCCTTCTGCGATCAGAGCCGCCGTGATGGCGAGTGTGGTCCTGGCGGGGCCGCTGGGAGAAAGAAGTCCCCGCCTGCTCAACAGCCTCGGACTGGCTGCGCTGGTGCTCTTGGCGTGGGATACTCGGCAGTTGTTTTCCCCGGGATTCCAGTTGTCCTTCGCGGTGGTCCTCGCCATCGCCCTTTGGGCCAAGCCCATTACCCAATTCTGGTCCACCTTGGTCCGTCACGATCCATTTGTTCCACAGACCCTCCTGCCGCGATGGAGACGTTGGACGGAGTCGTGCGGTCTCTGGATGGCCGGTATGATCGGGGTGTCATGGGCCGCTTGGCTGGGATCGTTGCCCCTCATGGTCTGGCATTTTCAAAGTGTCACTCCTGTGGGCTTAGTCGCCAACTGGGCTTTGGTTCCTCTGGCTTCGGCGATCCTCACCCTCGCGGCTTTGAGTCTGACAACCCAACTGGCTGGCGTCGCTTTCGTCAGCCTCGCCTGCAACAATCTCAATTGGTTGCTGGCAAAAACAGCCATTGCCTCCACCGGCATTTTGTCCTCCGTCCCGGGAGCCAATTTCACTGTCTCTCTTGACACTGAGAGCGCCAGCCTTGCGGCTTGCCGAATGGTGGTCATTGACACCAACGACGGAGGAGCCTCGATCCTGATTCGAGTGAGCAATGATGCTGGAGCGGCCAGATTCTGGCTCATTGACACTGGAAGCTCTGAGTCGTTTGCGGCCCACGTGGCACCCGTTTTGCGGGTTGAGGGAGTGAACCGGGTGGAGGGGCTCATCCTGACCCACCGGGATCAGTTGCACGACGGGGCTGCTCCTATCGTCTGCCAAAAGTTCCATCCCGAAGTGATCTTGACGGAGCTGGAAGCGGGCAGGGGAGGAGAGGTCCGGGATCGGTTGCTAAAATTCGCCCAGCAGGAACAGGCCCGGATTTGTTCACTAGTCGCCGGGGACAGCGTGGAACTGTCGCAAGGATGTGTCATTAAGTGTCTGTATCCTGCCGCCCAGATGGAGAAAACGGTCAGGAGTGGAGATGACAACGGATTGGTGCTCCGGTTTTGTTCAGAAACCTCCAGGGTGCTTTTGACCGCAGATGCCGGATTTATCACTGAGAAATCCCTCTTGGCGGCAAACCAGATCGACGAACTTCGATCGGACGTGCTGATCAAGGGGTGGAATCGGGAGGATTATTCCGGACTTCCCGAGTTCCTTGCCGCGGTGACTCCGACGCTTGTTGTGGCCACGAACCACGATTTTCCGCCTCGGGAACGCATTACCGAAAGTTGGCGGAAGCAGTTGAAACTGTCCCACGTCACCCTGTTTGACCAACAAGAGACCGGGGCAGTCATCCTGGAGTTTGGGGATTTCGGAGTGCACGCCCACCCCTTTTTGACTGATAAAGTAGGCCCGGTGGGGTTCGAACCCACGACCAAGGGATTATGAGTCCCCTGCTCTAACCGCTGAGCTACAGGCCCTTATAGAATGGAGCCGAAGGGAAATTCCTTCAATAGACAACACGACTCTAGCGTTCACCCCAGTTTCCGAATAGGTCAATGGTGGATTCGCTCCGGCACAAATTTCAGGCAAATTCGCAAAAATTAGAAATTCTCATCGGCGAAGAGTGAATTTTTAGAATTTTCTGGACGTGATCCACGATCTGTGGAATAATACCAATGTTGTTGAAAAAGGAGTCTGACGACTTCAGAAAATTTCAGTAGTTGGTTGTTGTTGTAAATTGCGCGAAAGGAAAAAGGCTCTTCTGAGCAGAGCCTCTTCCAAAGCGTCCAAGCCTCGAGAAAAACCCCTCACCCTAACAGGTGAGGGGTTTTTCATTGTTGGCATCTTCTGCGGGGAGATCAATGAAAAGATATTTCACTGATCTCGGCCTTGCTCAGGGCCCTTGGAAATACGGAAATCTCATCCAATCGGCCTTCCCAGCCATCAATCCCGTCAGCCCGTCCTCCGATCATGATTTGATCCAGGCCTGGGGGAAAACCGGCCATTTCTTTGACTGAGATTTCCGGATCTTTGGAACCATTGAGGTAAACGCTGATTTCCTCTCCTTGGCGAACCATTACCACATGGGCCCAAGACCATCTCGGAATCTCGCTTCGACCTTCGTGCAGGACGCCAGACCGACCATGCTGAAAGACCAATCGTCCAGGCCCCTCCCGGCTGGCCGTTCCGGCAATCCCGAGGTGGTCTCCAGCATCACTGATGATATGGGACCGGTCGCGGGAAACACACCAACCGGCAATCCCACGGGCTTCGTTGGGCATGCCGTTCCAAAGCCAGAGGCTGATCGTGTAATCGTTTGGCAGATTGGGAAGGGTGGCGAGAACCCGGCCTCCGGCAAAATGTGCCGCCCGGTTTGTTTCTCCGGGAACTGAAAAATGGGCGGAATCAGGCCCCTCCAAATAAAACAATACCCCGGGCTCATAAATGGCATCGTGGCTTCCGACGGCATCGCCCGCTCGCGGACCCGCCGTCTCATCAAGGCGCCAATAGGCCGCAGGTTTGAGGTCGAGCATTCGGCGGGCCAGCGGACCAGCCGTGAAACGGAAATCTTTGCGAGGCTTTCCGGCCACTTTCTCCAACAACTGGATGTCCGTCTCTGCAATACGGGGTTCGGCTTTCTCCTCCAGTCCTGCCGTTCTGGCCGGCCAAGTGTTGTATCCGCCGAGGGCGTGTTGCTCCGGTGGCGGAATGTAACCTTCTGCTCCGTTGGCCAATTCTATGACCATGGTCCCGGCGAGCGGCGAGACGGATTTGATTTTTAATCCAGTCAGGGCATAGGTTTCATTTGGCGTGGTCGCGATTCCAAAGTCACCGATTCGCAACGCCTGTAGGATCAATTCCGTTTGCTGTTTTTCGTTGAGGAGGATGGCCTCTCTGGCATAAATTTGTTCGGTATTCGTGGGCTGTCCATCCGGAAGG
>JADZAX010000039.1 GCA_020852405.1 Verrucomicrobiales bacterium | reverse complement strand
GTCACGGACAGGCAGGACGCAACGCACAAATTAACCTTTTTCTTCCACCAGTTTTTTAAGACCCCTCTCCTGCCAATTCCCTGTTTCAGGGCTTGTGCCGGGCGGAGCCAAACTGGCTTGTCTCTGTTAAAGATCGCATCATCTCGGGGACAAAAAAGCCGATCACAATCACTTGCAATCGACCGACTCTGTCTCCGATCCCCAACGTGTTCCGGTCGGGAGTGGGATTTTAGGCGAGGACTGAAAATCGGCAAGTAGTTTTTCATCTGTTTTTTCGTTTTTTGCCCCCTTTTAATTCGTGGCCATTTGATTGGAGTATCAGCTTTAGAATTACCATAAATTAATTCGACTCCCACCAACGAACCTTGCGCTACGCAGTTCGTTTAATGTGTTTGGATTGGAGAGCCCACTGCTCCGCCTTCGTCGGGGTTCCGACGCCGCTACGAATGCTCCCGGTCCTTGGCGAATTTTTTCCCTGTTGAATGAGAGCTTCCCAAGGAAGCCCGATTTTATTATGATAGGGACAAGCCAGCCCTCCCCTCATTTCGTGAGTCCGCTGAGCCTCCCTGCTCCGCTTATGAAAACGACAATCTCCATGATTCACCTTACCTCCTGGCTCGCCCTGCTGTTTCTGGCGAACACGGGAGTGGCCCAAGAAAAGAAGTTCGATTTCACCAAGGACCCGGTTTTCCAAAAACTGCTCGGGGATTGGAAAGGGGAAGGCACATTGGCTGGATCAGACGGGACAACCATTTCCATCAAGGAAGAGTGGACGGGCAAAATTACGGAATCGGGCACCCTCCTGATGAGCGGAACACGCCAATGGAACGATGAAATGCACCAGTTCAGTTGGGAGTTTGTCCCCAACCCGACCACGGATCTCATCGTGGTCGCCTATAAGGCCAGCAATGCAGGTGAAGAACCGATCCGTTTTGAGGCATCAGTCTCCCAAGCGGATTCCAGCATCCAACTGAAAGCACCGATCGGATCTCAGGGAGAACTCGTCATTGTGAATCGGTTTGTCACCAAAGGAGGAAAGGTAACGATGGTGGGCGAAGTATCCCTGAAAGATGACACCCAGACGGAAACGTTGAAGGGCACCGTGACCCACCATCACCGCCAACCCTGACTCAGGCCTTGGCCTCCCCCCATCATCATCCCGCCACACGTCCACTCTCTCTGGGAGTGGTTATTATGACCCCATTGGCAATCCTCCTGATCGGTCTGGGAGTGGCCGGATGGTATGCCTGGCACCATTTCAAAGTACTCATCGAAGAATCTGGCCGGGGGCCTTCCACCCCGGGATTCACGGTGGAAATCAAGGAGGCGGGCAAGCACACACTCTGGCTGCACACGCACAGCACCTTGGAAAACGAGCCACCCACTTCCGGCCGCCCCCGCCTGCCTGGTCAGGCGCATGTGCTGATCCAGAATCCGGATGGCGCTGACGTCCCTTTGACAACTGGAGGGATGCAAAGCACCAAAACCACCGGGTTCGATACGGCGGTATCCTTGGGGACTTTCGAGGCCTTCACACCCGGCAATTACCATGTGGAGGTCAAAGGCGGTGGGGATCCCCGCCTGCTGTCCGTTGCGCCCGTCAAGGTCGGGATAGTGATGGGCTACGCCATCACACTGGTGGGCATCTGTGCCGGATCTTTTGTCACCGCTCTGGGCGCACTCTTCATCCTTCTTCGCCGCAGAGCCAGAGCGCTCCGCATCCAGCAAGGGTGGTAATGCCAAGCCTCGTCAGGCAGGGGGTGGATCAACCGAAGGTCCTCCAACCCCAGGTCTCCGCGAGTGCGAGACAGTCCTCCCATGGCAGCACTCCACCGGAAGCGGACGGGTGCCGCAAGCTGGCGGCGGCAACAACAGATCCGAGACGCAGGCATTCCTCCACAGGGTGGAACTCGTGCCAGCCGCAAAGAAAGCCAGCGGCAAACGCATCCCCCGCTCCAACCGCACCGCGGATCTCGGAATCCGGTACGGCGACTGAAGGTTGAAAAAAGACCCCACCGGATGATAGCATCGCGAGCGCCCCCATAGGGGTGTGGATGACCACGGCTTGACGCACGCCCATCCGTAGCAGTTCCGACGCGGCGTTCACTGCCGAACCGTCCAGAACCGCAGAAGCTCCCAAGGTCACCCCGGAGAGCCGGGAGGCTTCGAACTCATTCGCGAGCAAAATGTCGGTATGCCGCAGGGCAGGACCAATGATCTGACGAAAGCGCTGGCTCTCCTCACTCACGAGATCCATCGCCGTGATCATTCCTTCCTCTCTGGCCCTGGCCAAAAGCTTCGAGGCTCCCGTCTCACCATCCTGCCTTGGTGTGTCCAAAGCGTCGAGCAGGAGGAGATAACCAAGATAAAAAATCCGTGCCGGGGCTTCCGCAAAGGTCACCGAGAACTCATCCAGCACGGCATTGGCACCCCGCTGATGGAAGAAGGTCCTCCGACCGGTTCCCTCCACGGTCATGACATCGGTGTAGGACGTGGGAATGCCAGAAACTGAACGGAGTTGACTGTCATCAATCCCCTGGGAACAGCACAGGTTCCGGATCCACCGGCCATCGGCATCATCCCCCACCAAACCCGCGGCCCGGAGAGGAAATGGCGGTTTTCCAAGATATAGCCTGGCCAAATCGACCAGCAGGTTAAAGGGACCACCTCCGTTGCAATTTTCCTCCGACAGGATGGTGGCCAAAGCGTCCTGCGAAGGCCAAATGTCGATCAATTTTACCCGATCGACAATGAAATTCCCGGCGGCGAGGATTCCGTTGCGATGGGGCGGAGCGGTCATGAGCTGGTATGAGGTCGATGGGTCCAGCCTGAAGAGAGGGTTCCCGGTAAGCCAAGGATTCTCAGCGCTCTGCATCGAGCCGCAGGGTGGGTGAAGGGGCTGATTGAGAACTCATTCCAACCCAACCGCACGACCCGTCGATTGCGACTCCAATGCCGCGGCGAACACTTCATGGCTGGCGACAGCCTCCTCAGGGGTGGCACAGCCGAACCGATCTCCCAGACCTCCGGCGCGTTCAGCCAGAAAGGCGGCCCACATTTGCTGCAGGATATCCGGGAACCCGGGCTCAAAAATGCCTCCGGTGATGGTCTTGAACGGCGTTTGAAACCCAAGATCGATCCTTTCCCAACTCTGACGGTCCCCCTCGCGCCGGAACGTCCAGAGCGTCTTCGGCTCGGCGGTGGAATAGCGCGCCCCCAAATCGGTGCCGAGCACTTCAAAAAACCAGGTGTTTGTGGCTCCGGGAGCCAACCGTTTGGTTTCCCACCGCATCGGCACCATCTGCCCGTCGATCTCCGCTTCGCAATGCAAAAGCGCGTTGTCCCAAGTGTCACAGGGAGCGGTCCCCCCTTTGCCGTCGGGGCGCTCGGTGTAAATCTTCTGAAGTTGGGCGTAGACTCGGCGGGGTTTCCACCCAAGCCGGAGCGGGACGTGGGCGACGTGCATTCCCAAATCACCCATGACGCCGATCTCACCACAGTGTTTGACCTGCCGCTTCCAGTTCACCGCCTTGTTGGGATTCAAGTCCGAGGAGTGATGAAACCCGGAGACTACCCCGATGGGCCTGCCCAGTTTTCCCGAAGCGGCAACCTTGATGACTTCCTGGACACCTGGGACAAAGGGAAATTCCGAACTGCAGCGCACGAAGCGTCCACTTTCCACAACCCTGGCGGCAATCCGGCGCGCTGCGGCGAGATCGATGCCGAACGGCTTTTCCGCGAGCAGATCCTTGCCCGAATCGAGAATGTCGAGGTAGACGGACTCATGCAGATGATGCGGAATGGCGCAATAAATCACGTCAATCTCTGGATCGTCAAGCAGGTCACGGTAGTCCGTGGCGAACCTCCGCACGGTGGGGATTTGGCGGAACCAGCCTAGGGCAGTTTCCGAAACATCGGCGACACCGGTGAGTTCTGCCCGGACGGGAACGTCAGTCAAGGCGCACCAGCGTCCAAAGGCCGACGCAGCCTCACGCCCCATCAATCCGCCGCCGATGACACCGACGCGAGCAAGTGGTCTGGGGTCATTCATACTGGCAAGGTGTGGGCTTTGCCTTTCTCACGGATGGGCAAGCCAGCCGGCTCATCCCCGCTCCCGACGCGCTCAAAATCGACGGCCACCACCTTGAATTCCGGACAAAGGGTGTCGCTGTCGTGGACATCGCTGGTGATGTTGTTCACGAGGTGTTCGGGAAAATGGAAAGTGGTGTAAATCACACCGGGTTTCACCTCCTCCGATATCCGGCTCCTCAGCCGGACCTCCCCCCGGGCGGAAAACAGCCGGACCCAGTCTCCTCCGGTCACACCTTTTTTCGCGGCATCGGCCGGATTGATGACGACGACATCCTCCACAACGATGTCGGCATTACCGGTGCGCCGGGTCATCGTCCCGCAGTTGTAATGTTCCAACAGCCGGCCAGTGGTGAGGATGTAAGGAAACTCCGAACCATGGTCGAGGACCTCCTGCGACTCCTGCCAGGCGAAAAAGTGGAACTTGCCAAGCCCCCGCTTGAAGGAGTCGAGATGCATGATGGGAGTGCCGACATTGCCTTCCTTGACAGGCCATTGTTTGCCGTTGTCCCCGAGTCCCTCCCAGGTGGCCCCTTTGAAAAAAGGCACGACCCGGGAAATTTCCTCGAGCACGCCGTCAGCCGTGTAGTCCGCCTGGGGGTATCCCATGTGCTGCATGATCTCGCAGATGATCTGGCCGTCCGGTTTGGTTCCCTCCAGAGGCGGCACGGCGGCATTGACCCGCTGCACGCGGCGCTCGGCATTGGTGAAAGTACCGCTTTTCTCAAGAAACGACGCCGCCGGCAGAATGACATTGGCGAACTTCGCAGTCTCGGTCATGAATATTTCCTGCACGACGAGAAAATCTAGGGCATTCATGGATTCCTTGACCGCTTCGGAATTAGGATCGGTCTGGACCACGTCCTCACCCATGAGCCAGAGAGCCTTGAGTCGGCCATCGCGGGCGGCCTCGAACATTTCGGGAATTTTCAGCCCGATCTCGCCGGAGACCGGCATTCCATAAAAATCTTCGTAAAGGCGCTGCATGGCGGGGTCGTTGACCCTCATGTAACCGGCTCCTTGGTGGGGCTGGCACCCCATGTCAGCGGCCCCCTGGACGTTGTTCTGACCGCGCAGGGGGTTCACCCCCACACCGGGACGTCCGATGTTGCCGGTCATCATGGCAAGGTTGGCGATGAGCATGACCGTCTTGGCGCCCATGCTGTGCTCGGTGACCCCGAGACCGTGGAAGCTCATGGCAGCGGGGGATTCCGCATACTCCATGGCGGCAGCACGGACCTTTTCTCTGGGCACGCCCGTGACTTCCTCGATCTGATCCAGGTCCAGGGAACGGAGTCCCGCTTCGAATTCGGACCAATTCTCGCACCGACTGCCGACGAAGCCCCGGTCCACCTTCCCCCCCTCGAGGATGTAATAGGCGAACATGTTAAGCAAGGCCACATTTGTCCCCGGACGCAACTGGAGGTGATGCTTGGCGTACTTGACGATCTCAATCTCCCGCGGATCGACCACGATGAGAGGCACCCCTTTCATGGCGCGCTGCTTGATCTTGGCGCCGGTGACCGGGTGGCCTTCGGTGGGGTTGGCACCGATCACCAGAATGCATTGGGTGTGTTGCAGATCCTCGACCGAGTTGGTGGCCGCCCCGGTACCGAAGCTCTGCTGCATGCCGAAGGCAGTCGGGGAGTGGCAGACACGGGCGCAGCAGTCGATGTTGTTCGTCCCGATCACGGCACGGATGAATTTCTGCATGAGGTAGTTTTCCTCATTGGTGCAGCGGGCGGACGAAATACCCGCGATGCTGTCCGGGCCGTGTTCGGCACGGATGCGGGTCAGATTCTCCACAATGTGGGTGTAGGCCTGCTCCCAAGTGACTTCTTCAAAATGACCATTGGTACGGATGAGCGGTTTGCGGAGCCGGTCCGGATGGTTGTAGAAACGGAAGGCGTAACGGCCCTTGAGACAGGTGTGGGCAAAATTGACCTCGGCATCCACCGGCGCCTGAATGGAAAGGACCTCGTTGTTCTTGGTGGCAACATCAAGATTGCAGCCGACCCCGCAGTAGGTGCAGATGGTCCGCGTTTTCTCCGTGGCGACGATGGCTTTGGACTGGAAAATGTCGCTGATGGCGGAAGTCGGGCAGGCCTGGGAGCAGGCACCGCAGGAGACGCACTCCGAATCCTCGAAACTGGTGTCAAACCCCTTGATGATGCGGGCATCAAATCCTCTGCCGTGCATGCTGAGGACGAACTGCCCCTGCACCTCGTCGCAGGCGCGCACACAGCGCGCACAATTGATGCACTTCGACAGATCGCTCGTCATGTAAGGATGGGAGTGATCCTTCTGCCGGTCGAGGTGGTTCTTGCCTTCAGGGTAACGCACCTTGCGGATGCCCACTTTGGCGGCCACCGTCTGCAGCTCGCAGTTCCCATTGACCTCACAGGTCAGACAATCCAACGGATGGTCAGTGAGAACCAATTCCACGATGTTGCGCCGCAGTTTCTGGACTTTCTGGGTCTGCGTGTGGACATGCATCCCGGCACTAAGCGGCGTGTGGCAACTGGCGACGACCCGACGGGGACCGTCCTCCTTGAGGGCGACCTCCACGGAGCAGACCCGGCAGGCTCCATAGGGATCGAGCTGCGGGGCATCACAGAGCGTCGGGACAAAGCCCCGCCCCTTGTGCCGGTCGACAAATTTCAGGATGGTGTCGCCAGGCTGAAACGCGAGCCATTGGCCGTCGAGATAAGCGTGGGTGGTTGGGTTCAGAGTGACCATGGGAGTAGGCGGCAATTAGGGGCAAAGAGATGGCGGGAGGTGCTCAATTCCGGAAGTAAGCCTTCAATTCGGGCTCGAAATACTGCAGGGCATTTTTGATTGGAAGTGGGACCCCGCCGCCGAGAGCGCAGAGCGAAGTGGCCTCCATGGTGTCAAGCAGATCTTGGATCAGTTCGCGGTCGATCCGGTAGCCCTCGTCCTCCATGGCTTTGGTGATCAATTCAGCCCCGCGCGTCGAGCCGAGCCGACAGGGAAAACATTTGCCGCAGCTCTCCGCGGCGCAGAACTCGAACATGTGGGCCATGTAGCGGATCATCGGGAACGACTCCGGAATGCTGACCACTCCGCCATGGCCCAGAAGGAATCCGGCATTCCGGAAACTCTCGAAATCAACCGTGAGGGTGCTGATGCGGTCCACCGGGACGATCCCACCGAGCGGTCCGCCGACCTGGATGGCCTTGACGGGCACCCGGAAGCCCTGCCCCAGGGTCTCCACGACTTCCTGAAGCGGTGTCCCCATGGCGCATTCGTAGATGCCGGGACGGTTGAACAGGGAGTCCAGCGAAACCAGCTTGGGTCCAGTGGATTGGGTGGTGCCGATGGCGGCATAAGCTTTGCCCCCCAAGGTCAGGATGGCGTGGAGATTGGCGAAGGTCTCCACATTGTTCACGATCGTGGGTTTGCGGAAAAGCCCTTCCATGGTGGGGAAAGGAGGGCGAACTCGGACCTCGGGTCGTTGGCCTTCAATGGAGGCCAGCAGAGCGGTCTCTTCGCCGCAGATGTAGGCTCCGGCACCTTGGATGATTTTGAGATCAAACGCAAAGTCGGTTCCCGCGATCCCCTGCCCCAGCCATCCGGCGGCTTTGAGTTCCCCGATCGCCCTCTCGATCGCAATGATCGAATCCGGATACTCGGCCCGGATGTAAAGCACCCCCGTGCGTGCCCCGGCGAACCAACCTGCCACGATCATTCCCAAAAGAACGGAATGCGGCCGTTCTTCCATAAGATATTTGTCGATATAGGCTCCGGGATCGCCTTCGTCGGCATTGCAAACAATGTATTTGACCTCCCCGGGCGCTTCGCGGCAACTCTGCCATTTGAAATGCAGAGGGAAGCCAGCCCCCCCCCTTCCCCGGAGGCCGGACTCGCGCAGTTCGGCTTGCAGAGCATCCCGGTCAACACCAGTGAAAAGCGCCCGCAAGGGCTGGTAATAGGCATCCAAACCCGGGAACGGAGCTGTCAACAACGGCTCCTCGAGGGCCGACCCGACGTGATAAACATCCTTGGCATGCGCTGCCTGGGAAGCCTGATCGCAGCCAAAAACCTCGCCCAAATCCCCCTCCTCTTTCCCGGAGAAATTTCGACCACCATACTGAAAAGCCCCCGCTTCATGGCAGCGACCAAGGCAGCAAATGTGGCCGATCTCCTCTTTGGGGAATTTCTCGGCAATCCGATCCTTGAGCACCTCCTGGGTCCCGGCGCAGAGGCAGGCCGAGCCATTGCAAACAAAGACTTTTTTGCCCTCGTTTTCTTTCTTCAAAAAATCATAAAAGGAGACCGCTCCCAAGGAAATGGCATCCCCCACGAGATGATGCTCCGCCAGCCCCCTCACCGTTTCCTGGTTCTCTGCCGATCCAGTGGTGGCGGCCGCATCGACCATCCGGGCGAAAATATTGTCATCCAGTTCTTTGCGGAAAGAGAGGGCGCTGAGGTTTTTCGACATGAAGAAAAAAGGTATCTGCGGTCGGGGAAATGAACTCCACTATACCCAATACCACCGCCGCACTCCAGTCTTTTCGGTCCGAAATCACGCCACTTCAAAGCCCCGAAAATATGTCACCACGGGCAGGGCGACACTTGCGATCCTCTCCCAAGGCAGACCGAACCCGGCGAAGCGCAACCTGACAGAACTAGGCAACCTTCACCTCCCGAAGGCGGCATCAGCCCACCAGAAGAACTCTTACGCACCTCAAGACTCCGCGCTGCGTTCAGAACCCGCCTTCTCCCAAGTCAGCACAGTTAGGATGACCGATGCCTCTCGGATTTTTGATGATTCAGGCACCAGCACAATCAACGCACCCTCGACAAAGAATTTAAAAAATTCAGCCCCATCAGCCTGGATCAGTTTCGACCACCCACACAACCACCCTCTCCGGTTATCCACTTGTATACAGTTTGTTATCAACCAATCAAATCACCTGCCAGGCACCGCCTGAAATGAAAAGCTGCGCCTTATCGGATAAGCCGGACACAAGGCTTATTATAAAAAATACTTCT
>JADZAX010000038.1 GCA_020852405.1 Verrucomicrobiales bacterium | reverse complement strand
GTCCAGAGTTTGCAGCATCACCGGAGCCCGGGTCACCGCCGGACGCAGAATCAGCCGTAGCGGTTTGGCCAAGAAAAAAGGCGGGGTCGGCCGTCACGTGACGAAGTGCGTCAACCGTCAGTTCAAGCCGAACCTTCAGAGCAAGCGCATCTGGGTGCCCGAGGAGAACCGCTTTGTCCGTGTCAAGGTCAGTGCCCGCGGACTCAAGACGATCTCCAAAAACGGAGCCTTCAAAACTCTGAAGGAAGCCGGATTGATCTGATTTGGGCGGGATCGCCGAGCGGTCCCGTTAGGCAAAACCCGGCTTTCCCACGGAAGGCCGGTTTTTTTGTGGCCGTTTGCTCCAATCAAAGGACTGGGACAGCCCCATTATTTCCGCTCGTCAAAGACCACTTCGCCGTCCCGTAAACGGATGACCCGGGGGGTTCGCTCGGCCATTTTCTCGTCATGGGTGATCATGATGAGGGTCTTGCCCGCTTCATTGAGTTCGTCGAAGATCCGGAGGATGTCGCCGCCCGATTTGGAGTCGAGATTGCCCGTGGCTTCATCAGCGAGAATAACGGCAGGGTCATTGGACAAGGCCCTGGCAATGGCGACACGCTGCTGCTGCCCCCCGGAGAGTTCCGTCGGCTTGTGGTCGAGTCGCTCCCCCAACCCCACCTGATGGGCCAGACCTTCGGCAATCCGGCGGCTTTCGCGTTCCGGGACCCCCTGATAATAGAGAGGGACTTCGATGTTCTCCACCACGGTGAGTTGCTGGATCAGATTGTAACTCTGAAAAATGAACCCTAGCCGTTTGCCGCGGACTTGGGACAGCAGGTCATCGTCGAGATGTGAGACATCATGCCCCTCGAGCAGATAGGCCCCCTCGGTGGGTTGATCGAGACAACCGAGGATGTTGAGCAGGGTTGATTTGCCACAGCCGGAGGGACCAAGAATGCTGATATAATCGCCGGGCATGACTTTGAGGGAAATGCCCCGCAATGCCTCCACAACGATGGATCCCATGAGGTAACGCTTCGTCACGTCCCTCAATTCGATGATGGGCACCACGTCCATGCCTGTTGCAACGCCGCCCGGCGGATCCATCCGTGGATCAGGCCTCCTTCACTTTGCGGGTCGCAGAACCCTCATCAGAGAGCTGGGCTGGCGGAGCTTCCCCCTTGCCCTTCTCGTTGCCTTTGGCGGCAGGTTTGTAGCCTTCCGGCATGGACAGCCAGACCACATCCCCGGCATCTATACCGGTCCGCACTTCGATAAACTGGTCGTTGTGTTCCCCGATATCGATTCTCTTTTTCACCGGGGCCCCGTCCTGCTGAACATGCACAAAGTGAGCGTCGTTCTCAAAGAAAACCGCCTGCACTGGAATGTAAAGCACATCGGCCAACTGGTTGACGATAATCTCCACCTTCGCGGTCATGCCGGGCTTCAACCAATCGTGCTCCCCCTCGATCTCGATCGTCGCGGGATACACCTTGAGCGAGGGATTGTAGCGCGAGGCGTTGGAGTCCGGCAATACCGCCACTTTGGTGACCTTGCCGAAAAGTTCCCGCCCCGGCACCGCATCCACAGTGACCCTGGCGGACTGGCCGGATTTGATCTTTTTGATGTGGGACTCGTGGATGTCCACATCGACCGCTAGGCGGGCCATGTTGGGAATCGTGATGATGGGCTGGCCCAGCTTCAGGGTGGCACCCTGCTCGATGGATTCATAGTAACGGGAGGAATAGTAATCGTTTTTGGCACCACCGTAGGCCACCAAACCCGGCCGCTCGGCCCGGATGGTGCAGCTGGCGAGCTGGGACTCCAGATCCTCGCGCTTTTTCATCTGCAGTTCGTAGCGCCGCTTCACGGCCTGGAACTTGGCTTCAGCCCGCGCGATCACCGCCATGCCTTCACGCTTCTGCCGGAGCAGCTCAAGCAGGGCCTCCTCATAGCCCGAGAGCATTTTTTCACTCTCTTTGGGAAATTCATAGTGGGTGAACAGATCCAGTTCGGTTTCCGCCGTTTTGAGGGCCAATTTGGCTTTCTCCAGACTCACCAGCTCGTTTTCATAGGAGGACTTGGTGATGAACTCACGGTCACGCAGACGCTTGGCACCGGCGACGGACTCCTCGGCGAGAGAGAGTTCCTGTTGGGAGAGAAGAGCCGCATCGCGGAATTTGCGGATGTTTTGTTCGGCGACACCTTCCCCCAGACGGTCGCCTTCCAAATAAGAGCCAAAATCCACCCCGGAGGCCTGGCTTTCATGGGATGTCTTGTCGGCGCTGCCCTTTTCATCGAGAGCGGCCTCACTGTTGTCGGCGAGCACCTTGGCCGCATTGAACTTTGCTTTAATGTCCTTGTCGGCGGTCAATTCGAATTGCTCCAAACTCTCCGAATCATAAGGCATCTTCAGGTTCACGAGCACTTCGCGGGCGGCCTTCTCCCCGACAAATTTCTGGAAATCAAGGAGGGCGAAGCGCACAGTCTGACGCAACAGCTTTTCTTTGCTCCGCTGGGTGCCGTATTCGATGTCAAGGTTCTGCTTGGATTCCGCGTAGGAAGCTTGGGTTTCCTGAAACTCCACATCGTGGTCGACGATCTGCTCCTCCAGTCCGGACTGGTCCAGCTTGACGAGCACTTTGCCCGTTTTCACATCATCATCCGTCACCTCGTAACCTTCATCGATGATGTCCAGAATCTTGGTTCCCGCAGTCAGTTTGATCGAGCTCTTGACCTCCAAATAGTCCAGGGCATGAATGTTGCCCCCCTCCTTCACGTCAATGACCAGCGTTCCTTTCTCCGCTTCATACAACGGAATGTCGCTGTTCGTGGTGGCGGCCTTGTCTTTGACTGACCATTGGCGGTAACCAAACCCGGCGAAGGCGCAGAACAAGACGATGATGATCAACTTTTTACTCACGTCCTTCCTCCTTCAACTTTTTCTCCCAATGCCCATCTTTACTGATAAACAGGATACCCATGTCCCGCCAGAGACGTAAACGCGCCAAAGTGTGGGCGATCATGGCGGAACTTTGCGCGTTAAGCGACTGAACCAGATCGGTTTGCGCTTCAACGAGGTCGCGCGCTTCACCCTTGTTGATTTCGAAAAGAAGCTTCTGTTCTTCCAGACGGCGCTCGGCCAGTTTGACGCCCTGCACGGCAATTTCGAAGGTGCGCTTGGCGAGTTCGAGAGCCCGCCAGTCGTTGTGGATTTGCAGGCTGACATTGTCCACCGCCAAGGACTGTTCGCGCTTGGTTCGATCCAGAGTCACTAGAGCTGCCTGATATTCATTGCGTTCCTGCTTGCGGTCCAGTGGCAGATCCACCGCCAGTCCACTGGAGAGTCTGCGGCGCCGGAAATCCAACTGGGGGCGATTGACCCCGGGCGGATTGACCACGTCCCAGGTCACATTCATGTCCAGACCCGGCAGGAGGTTCACTTTGGCCACTTCGATTTTGCGCTCTGCATCCTCGATCCGGTCCCCGGTGGTGACGATGTCAGGGCGGGAGGTCAGGGCGACCTTGACCGCCTCATCCCGATCGAGCCCCACGTTCTCGATTTTCAGTTTGTCCAGCTCCCCCTCATCAAGGACGACGCGTTCGTTGAACGGCAGGTTGAGTTCGATCTTGAATTGGTCCACCTGGGCCTCGTATTCCAGCGCTGACCGGACCCACACGGCCTCGGCGTTGAGGAGCGCCTGCCGGAGGAGCCCCAGCTGCGTCAGAGTGCGGCGCCCCTCATTGGAAAGTGCTTCCTCGCTTTCCACGACCTTGAGGAACCCCTGATAACTGACCCAGTTGTTCCGGACCTCGGCCCGGGCCTGTAGGATGTTGTAGTAGCGCTCCACAATGCCCACGATGAATTCCCGCCGGTAGTTGGAAAAATCCCGGAGGCTGTAAAGCATTTCGCGCTCGGCCTGAGTCAGATTTTCCATGGTGGCCTTGTAGCCTCCTCCCCGCAGGATCGGCTGGGTCAACGTCACCGCGAGAGCGGAATTGCTGACATTCCGAGTGCCGGTGATGAACCCCAGAAAATCCTCGGTGACATCAACCGCAAGACGGGCCCCGGTCCGTTGCAACATGGTGAATCCCAGGGAGGAGTTCCGGGTCTGGGTATTGGTAACGACAATGCCGTTGATGGTTTTTTGGACGGCGGCTACATCGGTGGTGGCCGTCTTGGTCGCGGTGACAGGTTTGCTGACGGTGGAGGTGGTCGTGGCACTGGAGGACGCCGTAGCACTTCCCGTGGAGGTGTCACTCCCGGTGGAGGAAGCAGTGCTGTCGGCAGCGGCCTTTGTGGCCGCCGGTGGGGGCGTTTTCACCGCCTTGACCGGGAGGATTTCCGCACCGGTGCGGGTATCGCTCTGCACGGCAACTTCACTGGTGGCATGAAGGATGGGCGTGAATTCATGCCGGATCAGCGTCAGGTCCAAGGCTTGCAGGTAGAGCTGTTCCTTGCGGTCGCGGTATTCCCGGTTGAGACGGATGGCGAGTTCCAGGGAGTCATCCAATGTCACGATGCGGGCTCCTTTTTCCGCTCCATTTTGTTTCCCAAAGAATTCCACGTCATACATCCGGCGCTTCAACTGCTCAAGATCCGCCGGGGCGGGAGTCTCGATGGACAGGTCGCCCTCGATGTTGGAGACCCTGGCCGCTTTGGATCCCAGCAAAATCCGGGTCTCCCGGTCAGCAAAAGTATGGTAGATCCCCGGGGTGCAGCCACTGATGAGAAGGCAAAGCCCAAAAATGGCCGCAGGAAAGCCCCACCGCCCTGCGGGTGCGGCAAGAAGGTCGGCAGCCGGAGCCAATCCTCCCCGACGCCGACGGCGTGAGGCCGGGCGCATTTCCATCCGTCTTTTTGTGTGTCGTGGTCCTCTCCGCAGGACCTTGCCAGGGAAGGGAAGCCAGACAAGCCACAGTCCTGAGGACAAGGCAAAGGCCTGATCGCGCTATTTTAAGGGGCCTTTGCGAGCAAAAGCCGGGTGGAGAGGAGGAAAATCCAGTGGTGCGGGAGGGATTCTGGATCAGATTGCCCCACTGTCTGAAATCCCATGAGCCAAACCGCCTCCTCTCGCCGTCACCCCGACCGTTGGTCCCTCGATTCCTATTTCACCGCTTTCGGCTCTCCCGACTACACGGCATTCAAGGCAGCTCTGCAGAGCGAACTGGAGGAATGCCTCTCCTCATTGATGACCCGCGAGGACATCTCCGCCCCCGATGTGGCGATGCTGGAATCGCTCGGCTCCCGGCTCGGCCATCTCTCTTCCTTTCTAGGCTGCCTCTCCGCCGACGACGCCACCAATGAAGCGGTGAAAGCAGACGAAGCCTGGCTGTCGATGCTTGGCGCCACCATGACCAAAATCGCCTCGACGGTGCAGTCACGCCTTGCGGCGCTCGATGCAACCGCCTCCGCAACGCTGCTGGCGGATCCCTCCCTGGAAGGGGCCGGCCATGCCGTAAACCGGCTGCGCGAGGAGGGACGGCATCTCATGCCCGCTCCCCTGGAGGCGCTGGCGGCCGACTTGAATGTGGATGGCCTCCATGCCTGGGGCCGCCTCTACGACACCCTGACGGGCAAGCTGACCTTTCCGATGACGTTTCCGGACGGGAGCATCCAGACCATTCCCATGGCCCAACGACGCGCTCTGATGGCCGACCCCAACCGGGAGATCCGGGAAGCAGCTTTCCGGGACGGTCAAGTTCCCTGGGACACCCATGCCGACACCTTTGGCGCGGCCTTGAATGGCATCGCCGGAACTCGGCTCGGACTCTACACCCGGCGGGGCATCACCCATTTTCTCCAGACCCCGCTCTTTGATGGGGCTCTGAGCCGGGAAACGCTGGACGCCATGATGACGGCCATCCGCGCTGAAAGCAGCCTGCCCCACCGGGCCCTGCGGGCGGCGGCGCGCCTGCAGGGAACGCCGGCGCTCCATTTCTTTGACCTCGAAGCCCCGCAAATCGCCGCGCCGGAGGGTCTGTCGGTGTCCTGGGATGACGCCTGCGACATTGTGCGCCGGTCGTTCCATGCCGCTTACCCCGCCCTAGGCGAGTATTTCGACTCCATGCTGGAAAACCGGTGGATCGAAGCCCAACCGCGTCTCGGCAAGCGCCCCGGAGCCTTCTGCACCGGGTCGCACTTCACCGGGGAGCAGCGGGTCTACATGACCTACCATGACACCATCCATGACGTGGTGACCCTGGCCCACGAAGTTGGACACGCGTGGCATTCCCATGTGCTGAAAGACCGCCGCCCCTTCGCAAGGGAATATCCCATGACCCTGGCCGAGACCGCTTCCAATTTCGGTGAAATGATCCTCCTCGACGGACTGCAACGCGACGCTTCCAGTTCCCCGGAACTCCTCGACTACCTGCTCGACCAGGAAATGAACCGGGCCCACTCCTACCTTGTCAATATTCCCATGCGGTATGAGTTTGAGAGGGCATTTTACGAAGAGCGGGCCTCCGGGGAGATCAGCGTGAGCCGGCTCCGCGCCCTGATGAATGCCGCGCAGCGGGAACTCTATGGAGATACCCTCCTTCCCGATGGGAGCGACCCCTTCTTTTGGGCCTCCAAAATGCACTTTTTCATCACCGGGATCAGTTTTTACAACTTCCCCTACGTCTTTGGTTACCTTCTCAGTCAGGCTCTTTTTGCGCGGTTCAAAGCTGAAGGAGCCTCCTTCCTGCCCCGTTATGAGGCCTTCCTGGGCGCCACCGGGAGCGCCGACTGCGAAACGGTGGTGCGCCAGACCCTGGGTGAGGACATCACCCGCCCGGAATTCTGGGCCACGGCAATCCGGGCCCTCGCCCCTGCGGTGGAGCGCTACGAAGCCCTGTCAGCACGGTGATTTCCTCCGGCGACATGTTCTGGCGCTGCCGTCATCACCGGCTCGACCTGACCCGGGAGGGAGCCATCATGGGCATCCTCAACGTGACGCCCGATTCCTTCTCCGATGGGGGATGTCACGCCAATCCTCAGATTGCGTTGCAGACAGCCCTCTCCATGCTCGACGCCGGGGCCGCCATCATCGATGTCGGAGGGGAATCGAGCCGACCCGGAGCGGTGGCGGTAAGCGCGGAGGAAGAACAACGCCGCGTCATCCCGGTCATTGCGGCGCTGCTCGCGGCGCGACCAGAAACGCTCGTCAGCATCGACACGGTGAAAGCCAGTGTGGCCCGGGCCGCCCTGCGGGAAGGAGCGGCCATCGTCAATGACATCACAGGACTTGGGGGAGACCCTGACATGGTCGACGCAGTCGGGGAACACGGCGCCGGGGCGGTGGTCATGCACATGCAGGGCAGCCCCCGGACCATGCAGCAGGCACCACAGTATGAGGACGTCGTGGCCGAGGTCCGGGCCTACTTCTGCTCCCGGCACCAGCAACTGACCTCGGCGGGGCTCGACCCGGAGACGCTGGTGTATGATCCGGGGATTGGCTTCGGCAAAACCGTGCAGCACAACCTCGCACTGCTGAGGGCTCTGCCCCACCTGGTTCCGGAGGATCGCCCGGTACTTCTGGGCGTTTCGCGGAAATCATTCATCGGCTCAGTGCTCAACACCCCCGATCTGGCCCGGCGCTCGATGCCCACCACGGCCATTACCGCTTGGGCCAGGGAAAACGGAGTCCGGCTCCATCGGGTCCACGAGGTGCTTCCCAATCTCCAATCCTTGCGAATGATGGAGGCGATCCTCGCCGTCGACTGAAGTGCCGTCAGAACGCCTTCAGGAGCGCTGCCTCCCCGGATCTCACTTTGCGTTGGCGGGAAGCTCCCGTCAGGTCCAGACTGGACTTGGTTCCGGCTTCTTTGGTTTCATGATTGAATTCTCCCTGCTCCTCGGCGTTTTGCTCCTTTCGTGGGGATTGCGGACCTTTGACCATGTCTGGCTGCGGAAGCTTGGGGCGGTGGGATTCGTGTGCTCCACTTACCTGGCCGGCTGGTTTCTGACGAATCTCCATGCGGTGGGAGCCGCGGCTGCCGCCTCCTGGTTTCTCCTTCCTTGGGTGCCGCTGCTGACCCGCGTGCGTCATCTTCAACTGCCCCTGGAGAAGGAACTCAATGAATGCCCGCCACCCCGCTCCGACCGTTTTCCCCTGCTGGGAGAATTCACCCGGGATATTGAAGCGGCCGGGTTCAACCAAGTGGCCGATGTGGCCTGGGAATGGGCCCCCCTGCGGCAATTCTTCCGCGTCTTCTACCGGGAAGAGGACCGCCAACAGGCGATGATCTGCTTCTACGAACAGGAGACCGCGGCGTTTGCCTTCGTCGCCCTGACCTCCCGCACCCGGGATGGACGCATCCTCCGCACATGGAACTGCCCTTTCTCCGATTCTTTGAAAAACCAGCCCGGTCTTCACCTGCGGCGTATTCCCAACGCGGCCAGCTTCACAGATCTTGAGGCAGGGCACCGAGACCTGCTGCGACAGGAAAAGGTCTCCGTGGAGGACTGCGTGGAAGAAACCTCCGCAACGCAGATCCAAGGCATTGAGTCAGAAGCAGAACAGCAGGTCGCCCACAACCTCAAGCTCGGTTTGTTGAAACCGGGCACGGAGCCGGGAACCTTCCGTTATTCCCGGAGAGGGCTGCTCTATCTCTACCGCCAGTCGATCATCGACATGGTCCGGCTGAGTTGATAACAGTCCGACTCGTCAGCGACGGAGGAACATCGCCCGATGCTGGATGCCGGCTTCCTCAAACTCCTCGCCTTCGGCCACGAAGCCCAGTTTTTCATAAAATGCAACGGTCCAACTCTGGGCATGCAGTTCCAATACGGGCAGACCCCGGGAATCCGCGGCCTCCATCAGAGCCCGCATCAATGCCGCGCCGACCCCGCGCCCGCGCCAATCCTGGCGGACCGCGACCCGACCGATGCGGCCTTCCGGCAGCAAGCGGGCAGTTCCGATGACCATTCCAGCCAGATCCTCGGCCAAGGCATGGACACACTCCTCATCGCGCCCATCCATCTCGAGAGATTCCGGGACCGCCTGCTCCAACACAAACACCTCACGCCGTAACGCGCCAAGATGGGAGGCCGATGTTTGCCAAGTCGTCAATGCCACGAGGAAGTCGTGTGAGGAATTCATGATGACCAACCGCCAATAACTGAGTCAGGATCCATGTGGAGGAGAATCTTGGCAAGAAGCTTGCGTGATTACGGATCACAACTCGAAGTATCGAAATATTTCACGACCTGTAATGCTAAGTCTCTTTATATAATTTCTACTGAGCTTCTCAATTTTTAGTTGGAATGACAATAATTTTGCTTGCAGAAACTTTGAAACTTCTCTAAATGCTGCTCTTGTCTGAATCCGCCCACTCTTGACATGAATCATCTCTTCAGCTGCCGTTCCCTCAGCCTCCTGCTGACCCTCGGGTTGGCCGGTATCACCAGTTCCTGCACCTCCACCAGTCAGTTGCGCAGTCCCAGTGTCGCGACTTCCTTGCGGGGCCCCTCGACCGTCGCCCAGAAGACGCTCACCCCCGGTTTCAGGGGACTTTTCCTCACCAAGAAGAGCAGCGCCAGCCGCAAACCGCAGGTGGCCCCACGCCCCAACGTTCCCCCGGTGAAAGTGCATGACATGGTGTTGGCGCGGAGCACCCGCAGCAACACGCGACTAATCATCGACATCGGCCGTCAGAAAGCATTCCTGCTCGTTGAGAATAAAGTGGCCATTGAAACGCCGATCTCTTCCGCCCGTGCGGGCATGCACACTCCCCGAGGTACCTTCAGCATGACCGAACGCGTCAGGAGCGGCAAAATTTCGACCCTGTATGGAGTGGGAATGCCCTGCTGGATGCGGCTCGACGGATCGGTCTTCGGAGTGCATGCCGGCTATCTGCCGGGCTATCCTGCCTCCCATGGATGTGTCCGACTGCCCTCGGATGCGGCGGCGATGATCTTCGACAACACCAGATCAGGAACCCGGGTTTCGATTGTTTCCTCTTGGGATGGGGCCTCCTGAAGGAGCGTAAATCCTCGAAAAATCACACGCCACCCGTGCTTCTTAGCGCGGCGTGGCGTTTTTTAGACCTTGGGAACGTATCGGCGCAGCAGGCAGTTGGCGTCCTCGTTGAGACCCCTTTCCCACGATCGATTGGGATGGGCAGTGGCCGTTCGCCGCCAAGGCCTTGGCGAGGCTCTCGTGGTGGGCGAACTCTTTGCCATTGTCGAAAGTCATCCTCAAGACCTGGTGCTTGTGGGGCCGCAGAAAGACACCTCCCACGGCCTGAGCCTCCTTGGAGGAGACCAGGCCGATTCGTGTCCACCTCCCAGTCACCGATGAGGGAGCGCTCCGCCACGATGGCCGGCCTCTGGTCGACCATGAACTAGTTCTTGATGCGGCCACGCCGCTCGCGGCCTTGGCCGCGCTTCCGATAGGACTTGGCCCGATGCCGCGGATGGCGAATGGGCTCGCCTCCGACACGCTTGTCAGTCTAGACATGCTGACAGATGCGCTCCTGGCTGACGCTCCCGTCCCGCTGGCTTCGGCCGCGGCCTTCTGCGTGGCGCTGATCCGCTGGGGACTTCTCCACTTCCGCGGCGCAATTTGTCCTCCACAACGCGCGAGAGCGCCAGGAAGAGACGTCGTCGCGGCCCGCCCCGAGCAGCCGCCGCTCCCGCGAAACGGTGGAAAGAGCCACCCGATGGCCGCGGCGCTGGCATTGCCTTTTGCCCCTTGCGCAGGAAGCAGTCGATAGTGTAGCTTTGGCTTCTGGTCAGGCGCTCGTACCGTGGCATTGTTCAGTTTGGTTTGGCGATTGAGCCAGCAGCCTCCTGCAAACCCAGGCTTTCCGCCACCCCCAAAAAATTGCGCTAGCCTCTTGAATCCGCCTTCACCCTGAGGGCGCTGACGCATAAGCAACGGCCCGCAGTCCATTGGAAGATCTCGATGCGGACTCAGCACCAAGATTCAACTGGTTGCCGCAAATGAGCGGCCGGCACTCTGCTTCTCCCTCTCATCTGGACAAGCCGCAAATGAGCTGGAGAGGCGTAAACCCCTCGAAGGTTGGAACCAAGCCAAGCCAGAAACGCAGAAGTCCGCGATCATGGATCGGGCTGATGAGGGCAATGAAACAAGGCCGTTGGTGTTCGATCTGCGTTTGGAGCCAATGGCGCCCCCCCCAAGGTGAATCGACTCACTCCATGGGAGTATGACTGTGAACTCTAGCAAAGACGCAACGAGGTGGAGAGACTGCTCCGGCGACTGAAGGGATTTCGGCGCATCTTTTCTCGATTCGAAAAACTCGATGAAATGTTCACCGCGTTCACTCAATTTGCTTTCGGTGCGGATGGACTATTTTACATTAGCACACCCTAAATCAGAACACTTTCGCACGCATTGGAAACTCGAACAGAGCGCACTCAAATCCTCAACCTTGAGTGAGATTTTGTAAGCCGTAGCGCACAATCTTGTACTGCAACGCCCGGCGGCTGATTCCGAGATGCCGCGAGGCAGCCTCTCGGTTGGCGGTTATTTTGAGCAGGGTTTGGCGAATCAGTTCCGCTTCTACCTGCGCGATGGTCATGCCCGCGCGAATAGTAATCTCGTGGTGCGCGCCATTACTTACTGAAATGGAGGCGGGAAGGTCGGAGAGTTGAATGGTGGAGAGCGGCACTGTGACAACCAACCTTTCCACCAGATTGCGCAGTTGACGCACGTTGCCAGGCCATCGCAGGGTTTGAAATCGAGCGACGACTTCTGGAGCAAACTTCTTGAGGCGACGGCGGTGTTTGGCGCAGAAGTGCGCAGCAAACGATGCCACCAAGGAGGCAATGTCTTCAGCGCGATCCCGTAACGGCGGCATGCGAATGGAGACGATGTTCAGCCGGAAATAGAGGTCTTCGCGAAAGGTGCCCCCATTCATTGCCTCGAACTCCAGGTCTTTGTTGGTGGCAGCGATGAGGCGGACGTTGGCACGCTCCATCTTGGAACTGCCAACGGGACGAAACATGCCGTCCTCAAGCACACGCAGCAGGTCGCCCTGACCCGTGCGGGAGAGGTCACCGATCTCGTCGAGAAAGAGGGTTCCTCCGTGAGCAAGTTGGAAGCGGCCCTTCCGATCTCCCACGGCTCCGGTGAACGCGCCGCGAACATGACCGAAGAGTTCGGATTCGATCAAATTTTCTGGCAGCGCAGCACAGTTGACAGCAACAAATGGAAGAGCGCTACGGAGGCTTTTTTCATGAATGGCGCGAGCCACAACTTCTTTGCCAGTGCCACTCTCACCTTCGATGAGAACGGTGACATCCGTGCTGGCGATTTGCTGGATGAGCTTATTGATAGCGCGCATGGCGGAGCTACTCCCGACAAAGATATCTGGTTCGGAGCGGCGGCGTAGGCGGGCCTTGATTTGCTGGTCCTCCGCCACGAGCGCTTGATGATCGAGAGCCTTGCGCACGGACTCTAATAATTGCGTGGCATTGATGGGTTTGGATAGGTAATCAAAGGCGCCCTTGCGCATCGCTTCCACGGCCGTGTGAATGGTGCCTCCATCGCTGAGGAAAATGAACTGTGTGTCCGGCGTGATGCCTCGCACTTTTTCCATCAGAGCCAAGGCATCGATTCGTTTCGCGTCGAAGGATTTCACGACCAGATTGAAGAGTTCACCGGAGGCAAGATGCAGTGCATCGGACTCGTGCGAGGAGGTAATCACCTGATAGCCAGCACGGCTGAGCGTGTCGCGAATGAGTCGCGCAGAGCTGGCATCGCGGTCAAGCACGAGAATGTGAATGTGAGCCGGGTTCATGTGGCTAAGTCACGTTGCACAAAGAAGGTTCAGCAAGTGCAAATTGTGCACAGTTTTGCGAAAGGGGTTCACTGCCGCCATCCGGGGTTGAGTTCCCAAGCCATGATTTTCCTCGCATCTGGCTCGTTCGGTCAGTTCTGGCACCCTGTGTGCATACGGTTTAACCATGCCTCACGCCAGCTTTGATGCCGACCTCGATCCCGAACCTATCCTTGACCCCGAGTTCATTCAATATCTGGAGGACCGGGAGTTCGATCTGATCTTTCCTGAAGATGTGCGAAAGTTTTCAGTCGTGCATTGGACGCCTATCTCTGTGGCGCGACAGGCAGCGCGATTCCTGGTAGCAACGCCGCCGACCCGCGTGCTCGACATCGGCTGCGGGCCGGGCAAGTTCTGCGCGATCGGTGCGACCACAACTGAGGGGCACTTCACCGGCGTGGAGCAGCGGGAAATCTTTGTGCGCGCTGGATTGCAGATGATTCGCAGCTACGGCGTGCCCCGCGTGAACTTGATTCACGCGAATGTGACAGAGATTCCTTTCGGCGACTTTGATGCGTTTTACTTCTTCAATCCCTTTGCCGAGAACCTCTGGCACAGCTCAAGGATGGATCTTGAGGTGAAAATCGGCCCGGAAATTTACAGCCAATATACGGATCATGTCAGACGGGAATTGAGCAAACTGCGTGAGGGCACCCGCGTCGTAACCTACTGGAGCGATGGGGAGGAGATGCCAGATGGCTACGAACTCGTGGGCTCGACCTTCTGCGACCATCTGAAGATGTGGGTCAAGAGGCGTGGCGGAGGCCACATGGAAGCTTCTGATCAAGCCGTGAGTCCTAGGTGACTGACTTACGTCACCTAGAGTGCCTTCGAGTCGCTTTGAGCCCCTATCACCACCATTGACCCGTTCCGCTTTTTTAAGCTCCAACCTGACAAAAACAATGCATAAAAGCCCCAACCACAATGCGCAGCTCCGAGAGTTGCTCGACCTCGACAACTCCCGGCGCGGCATGAAGCCGAAGTCCAGCACCTTTGCCGCGACGAGCCAAAAAATCGACGCCCTGCGTGGGAAGCTACCGACCGCCTTGCTCTCGCATTACGATGCACGGCGCTCGCGAGGAAAAGTTCCCATCGCCCCCGTGATCAAGGGTGTATGCCGCGCCTGTCACCTCTCCTTGCCCAAGGGGCGAGTCGCAGATCTGAGCCGGGGCGACGATGCGGTTCAAGTCTGCGAAAATTGCGGTGCCTTTATCTACATGGAATCAGAGGAGACAACGAGTCTGGAACCGCCCATGGCGGCGACTCCCAAATCCAAGAAACGTCCGTTGAGCAAAGCCAAATAAATTGACGCATCGGACCGGGAAGCAGAAAAACCATTTGATCCAGCATGACTGTTTCTCCGCCCTTCCATCCCAAGCTGGCAGATGCTTTCAGAGGCTATTCCAAGGCCCAGTTGAAGCGGGACTTCGGAGCGGGGTTGAATGTGATGACGCTGGCGTTTCCGCTGTCGATGGCGTTTGCAATCGCCTCGGGCGTCAAGCCTGAACAGGGGCTTTGGACGGCTATTGTCGGGGGGGCGATCATCGCGGCACTGGGCGGCTCCCGCGTGCAGATTGGCGGGCCGACAGGGGCGTTTGTCATCATCACTTTCAGCATCGTTCAGCGGTTCGGTTTCAGCGGGCTATTTCTCTGCACGATGATGGCCGGGGCGATGCTCTGCCTAATGGGTCTGGCGAAGATGGGGTCCATCATTCGCTTCATTCCGTATCCGGTTTCTCGTGCGTTTACCAAGGGCATTGCGGTGCTGATTCTCAGCTCGCAGATCAAGACGTTCTTCGGACTCCAAGTGGACAAGCTCCCAGTTGATTTTGTGGGTAAGATTCAGCTGCTGATGGCGCATCTCAATGCGTTTCACTGGCCCACGGTAGGACTCTCGGTGGCGTCAGTGGCATTGATGGGACTGTGGCCAGCGCGGCTCTCGCGCTATGTGCCGGGC
>JADZAX010000037.1 GCA_020852405.1 Verrucomicrobiales bacterium | reverse complement strand
TCCTAGTTTTGGAGCACAGCGCCTCCGGGACCACCCGGAGCCGATGGTTGGTTCCCATCGCGGTATTGATGGTGACGGGCTATGCCATCTTCACCTGGGCACCTCTCGAAGGCATCCGGCAGTATGACCGACAGCCCATGCGGCAGGCCGTCATTTCGGCCCGTGGCGAGGCCCCCGCTTATGACACCAGGCACGCCGCCCTGATGACGGCTTCCGTGGGATCCGGAAATGGACAGCTCAAGAGCTACGATCCCCGCGTCCGCCCCTGCGACACCCTCGCCGAGTTCGACGCCGGCATCGCCGAGGCCAGAGCCAGTCGCAAACCACTGACCGTTTATCTCTGCGGGAGCAACGCCTTAAGCCAAAAAAACCCGGAACTCTTCGCCCGCCTCGGGGAACCGGGACTCTTCGAAAAAGGTGAATACCTCAAAGGTCTGGAAGAATACTGGGGCTACCAAATTCTCCGGCTCAAGGCATCGCCCTGACTCCGTGGACCACGGCTGATTCTTTCCGGAAGAGGTGACAGACTCCGGACGGGTTAATCGGCGTCCGTTTTGGCGGTCTTTTTCTTGGCGGAAGCCTTTTTTGCGGCGGCTTTCTTGGTCGCCCCTTTCTTGGCGGCCCCTCCCTCGCCTTCGCCACGGGGCTTGAACTCGAAATTCATGAGTCGCTTGCCCTTGGTGTCGCAGACGAGACGCGCGGTGAAGGGACGTCCCCGCTTGGAAAGGAACTTCTCGATGAAGTCCGTTTTTCCTTCGGTGAAGAACTTGATCGCCTGATCTCGCGGAATCTGGAATTTGCAGATCTCCTTGGAAAGCCTTCCCTTGCAGGGACCTCCCTCAGCGCGGTCACCGCAGATGTAGGACTCCGGAGCCTCATAGATGTCCCGTTTGCCGCACACCGGGCAGGGACACAATTTGTTCTCCGGACTGATGGATTCCGCCTCGGCTTCCTGCCCGGCCGACTTGGGAAATACGAACGCGATTTTGAATCCCGCCTTCTTGTCCTCCTGGAGTTCCAAGGCGGCATCGAACGGTTTGCGGAAACGGCTCACGAATCCGGTCAGGGGACCGACGAACTTCTTGGAGAGCAGCTCCTTCACCTCCGCTTCGCTGAGAGGGCGGGTCGCGATGGTTTTCTGCAAGGTGAATTTGCAGTCCGGCGCGGTGCATTTGTACCGCCCCTCGTCCTGTCCGAGCGGACTGGTGCCACAGACCGGACAGGCCGCGGCAAAGGTCGGATGCTCCGCCGTGGTGGCTTCGCGGGCTTTGCCGCGGGCCTGCTCGACAATGCGGCTGGTGAGCGTTTTGATCTCGCCCATGAACGTCAACCGGTCGAGCCGTCCGTGCTCCATCTGGTTGAGCTTGTATTCCCATCCCCCGGTCATTTCCGGCGAGGTCAAAATCTCGATCTCCATGGCATGGAGCTGGTCGATGAGAGCGACCCCGCGGTGCGTGGCGCAGAGTTCCCTTCCATTGCGGGCCACATATTGGTCCTCGATGAGGCCCTCGATGACCGATGCCCGTGTCGCCGGAGTGCCGAGGCCGCGTTCGCTCATGGCCTCCCGCAGCTCATCGTCATCGATCAGTTTGCCGGCACCTTCCATCGCGGAGAGGAGAGTGCTTTCGTTGTAGCGCGGGGGTGGCTTGGTGGCCTTCTGCTGGACTTCGACAGGGTCGGCATGGGCCGTTTCACCGGCGACCACGGGGACGATGGATTTTCCGCCGTCCTCTCCGCCTTCGCCGGTGGCAACTTCGCCGTCACGACCATAGACCTCAAGCCAGCCCGGCACGACCAGCACCTTGCCGTCCGTCTTGAAGGCGTCGCGGTCAATGCGGGAAATGCGCGTGGTGATCTCGAACTCGGCTGCGGGATAAAAGACCGCCACGAAACGCCGGGCGATGAGATCGAACAACTTCTGCTCGACCTCGTCGAGGTGCTTCGGCAGTTCGCCCGTCGGGATGATGGCAAAGTGATCACTCACCTTGGTGTTGTCGAAAATGCGCCGGTTCGGACGCACCATACCCTGGTTGATGGCATTCCGGGCGAACGCCGGCAGGTTGGACACGGTGGGGGTGCCCCCCGAGGCAATGCTCCCGAGCGTGCCTTTGGTGGTGGCGAGGTAGTCCTCGGGGAGATATCGGGAATCCGTTCTCGGATACGTGATCGCTTTGTGCCGCTCGTAGAGGGATTGGGCAAGCTGCAGGGTGCGGCGGGCGCTGAATCCGAACCTCCCGTTGGCCTCGCGCTGCAGACTGGTCAGGTCGTAAAGCAGGGGCGGAATCTGCCGGGAGGGCTTTTTGACCTCCTCGATGGCAGCGTCGCGGCCGAGGCAACGCTTTACAATGGCCTCGGCCTGACTGCGGTCCCAGAGTCGCTCGGCACGTTTGTGGGCATCGTTTGGATCGGATTTGAACGCCTCGTCAAACCAGCGACCCAGGTAATGCCCGGCCCGGACGGCAAAATCGCCCTGCACCTCGAAGTAATCCCGGGAAACGAATTTCTCGATTTCCTGCTCACGCCGGGCGAGGATCGCCAACGTGGGGGTCTGGACCCGGCCCACCGGGGTCTTGTTGAATCCGCCGTAGCGGGAGCGGTAGGCGGTCATTGCCCGCGTGGAGTTGATCCCCACCAGCCAGTCACTCTCGGAACGGCACAGGGCGGCGTCCGCCAGGGGCAGCATCGCGGTGTCGCTGCGGAGATTCTTATAGGCTTCGAGAATCGACTGGTTGGTCATAGACTGCATCCAAAGCCGGCGCACCGGCTTGCTGACGCGGGAGTAGGCCATGATGTAGCGGAAAATCAGCTCACCCTCCCGCCCGGCATCGCAGGCATTGATGACTTCACTGACGTCCGACCGCTTCATCAGGCGGACCAGCACCGCGAGCCGGCTTTTGGTTTTCTCGATCGGCTGCAGGTCGAATTTGTCCGGAATCACGGGAAGACAGTCAAATTTCCAGGGCAATGGCTTTCCATTCGGACCCATAGGGAGTTGCTGTTCCACAAGGTGACCGATCGCGGAGCTGATGATCAGCTTCTCGTTTTCGAAATAGTCTTTTTCCTTGGTGAACTTCCCACCATAGGCAGGCTGGGCAAGCACGCGCTGGAGATCCGTGGCGACGCTTGGCTTTTCCGCGATGATGAGGGCTTTACTCATGAGAATTCCTGAATAGTATGGAAACAATGAAACTTTCCCGGAAAATCTACCGGATGGAGGAAGTGACGCCTGACCTAGGATCGCCGACCCGTCAAATAGGATTTACAAAGTATTTTTTCTGCGGACCCGCTGAAAAGCCCTAAAATCAGACTTCCTGCGCTCCGGTCCCGGCCGCTTCCAACGCCGCCACCGCAGAGTCTGCCGCCTGGGCGAGGTGGGCCTTCATCGCCGCTGCGGCGGCCTCAGGACTGCCGGCCTGCAGTTCTTCGAGGATGCGGAGGTGGTCTGCGGTGGAGGTGGTGTGAATGTGGCGCAGGGTGTCGCTGACAATTTCGCGGACGGACTGGACGAGGTCGCCATAGCGCGCGATTTCACCAGCCAACCGCGGATTTCCCGAGGCCCCAGCGATTACCGAATGGAGGCGCCGGTCGAGCCGCCAGCCAGAATCCTCGGCCTGGGTCTCGCGCAGAGTGACTAATCCTCCATGCAACTGGACCAACAGCTCCGGATCGATCCGGTTCGTGGCCAATCGGGTGGCCTCTTCCTCCAACAGGGAGCGGACGGCATAAATGTCCCGCAACTCCTTGGGACCAAATGGCAGAAAAACGGCACCACAATTGCGCCGGAGCTCCACCACGCCAAGACCCGCCAGTTCCAACAAAGCCTCCCGGACCGGGGTGCGGCTGACATCAAACCGCTCGGCGGCCTGAATCTCCGCGATCCGATCGCCTCCCCGCCAGTGCCCCCGCAGGAGTCCATGCATGAGCCCTCGGACGACCACGGCCTTGCCACCGCTGGCGCGGGCGTTTGAGCCGGGAGCTGACGACTGGGGGGCAGATTTCATTGTTCTCAGGCAGCTACGGGCATGATTCCACCTGATGTTAGGCTCAAATCAGCGAAGTTGGTATTGGTATCGCCAGATTTGTCCCAGAAAAACAGTCGAAATACCATCAAAGGTTCTAAAATTGGCAGAAATTCGGAAGAAAATCTGGTAAAAACTGGCATAAACTCCACCGGTTGACAAATTGTATGCAATCCGTAAGGTGATCTGGAGTTCTCTGTTTTCATTGGGTGAACAGCCGTCAACGTGAACACGCCAGAGAGTAATCAACTCAAGAAGACGACGTTATCTCCATGGCCACCTGCCTTCCCACCATCCATTGCATCCCCTGCCCGGCCCTCTTGGTGGCGGTGCTGGCGGCGATGGGTCTGACCCCTAGGTCCGGGCTTGCGGGAAACGCGGAGGACCTGGCCTTTTTCCGAGCCGAGGTGGAGCCTTTGTTACAGAACCGCTGCTTTGAATGCCACAGCCATGAGGCCAAGAAAGCCAAAGGCGGCCTCGTGCTCGACTCCCGTTCCGGATGGACAGAGGGCGGAGACAGCGGCCCGGCCGTGGTCGCAGGAAAGCCGGAGGACAGCCTGCTCATCAAAGCGGTGCGTCACACGGACAAGGACCTCGAAATGCCGCCGAAGCAAAAGCTGACCGTCCCTGAGATCGAGATCCTGACCAAGTGGGTCGCGGCGGGCGCCCCCGATCCGCGGGATGGTGCTGGCACATCCAAGGCGGTTACCGGGTTGTCGCTTGAGGAAGGACGCCGGTTCTGGTCGATGCAGCCGGTGGCGGATCCCGCACCGGACCGACCGATCGATGATTTCATCATTGAACAACTGAGCGCGAGCCATCTCCCTCCAGCACCGCCAGCGGATCCTCCGACGCTGCTGCGTCGCGTCACCTTCGATCTCACGGGCCTGCCACCAACCCTTGAGCAGATGGCCGCCTTTGCCGCAGATCCTTCGGAGAAAGCGTATGAAAAGGTGGTCGATGAGCTCCTCCAAAGCCGAGCCTTCGCGGAGCGCTGGGCGAGACACTGGCTCGATCTGTCCGGTTACGCCGACACCATCGGACTCGGGCGGGCGATTCCGGCTCCGAACGCATGGCGTTACCGCGATTATGTCATCAACGCCTTCCACACCGACATGCCCTATGATCGTTTCATCCGCGAACAGATCGCCGGTGATGTCCAACGCTCGGCGGCAACCGGTTTCTCCGGAGATCCCCCCCCGACGGCGGATAGCATCACCGCCACCGGCTTCCTTGCCATCGGTCCTTGGGAACTGGTCAATGGCGACAAGGTGCAGCTTCGCATGGATGTGATCGACCGCCAGATCACGCGGGTCGGTCTCGCATTCCTCGGCATGACTCTGGGCTGTGCCCGCTGCCACGATCACAAATTCGATCCTGTCACCCAGGCCGACTATTATGCCATGGCTGGCATCTTCCGCAGCAGCGTCACGCTCGACGGTCGACTCAACGGGGTCTTCAGCGCCATCCATGAAACAGCGCTGCCGGAAACGCCGACCGGACTGATCGCCCGGGCGGAGGAGATGGAGTCATTTGAGAAGAAGCTTTCGTTGGCGAAAGCGGAGTCCCGGAAGCTCAGTGATGCGAAAAAGAAGCTCGATGCCGAACTGAAGGTGTTGCAGGACAGAAAGGACGACACCCTCGCGCCAACGATCGCCGATCTGGAGAAGAAAATCGAAGCCGAAGGCAAACTAGCCGGTGATGCCGCCGCCACTGTGAAACTTCTCGAATTCCTCCGTCCCACCGAGCCCCGGGCGATGGCGATGCACGATCGGCCCGAGGCCGAGGACTGCGCGATCAACATCCGCGGCAATGCACGTCAACTCGGCGCCAGCGTTCCGCGCGGTTTTGTGAAGGTCATGCTTCCCGAAGGAAAGCCGGCGGCGTTTGCCGAGAGCGGAAGCGGGCGCAAGGAACTCGCCGCGTGGATCGCCGATGCCCAGAACCCTCTCACAGCGCGGGTCATGGCAAACCGCCTCTGGTTTCACCTCTTCGGCCAGGGCATCGTCAGGAGCGTGGACAACTTCGGAGTGCGGGGCGAACCGCCCACCCATCCTGCCCTGCTCGACCATCTCGCCGCCCGGTTCGTGCGGGATGGCTGGTCGGTCAAAAAGCTCGTGCGCAGCATCGTGCTCACCCAGACCTACCGCCAGTCTTCCGCCCATCACGCGGAGGCCTTCGCCAAAGATCCCGACAACCGTCTGCTCTGGCGCTCCAACCGCCGCCGGCTCGATGCGGAATCGTTGCGCGACGCGTTGCTCGCCATCAGCGGCAAACTGAAACCGGGCTCAGGCGGACCGTCGCTCCCCCTGAGCATTCCCGGCAACGTTAATCTGGGAGGCCCCCCCTCGATCAAGGATGATCCCCAGATCGAGGACCCGATGCTGTGCCGGCGCACCATCTATCAACCGGTGAAACGCAAGAATCCCTTTGAGAAGTTGGATCTCCTGTCGGTGTTTGACTTTCCCGATCCCAACGACGAAATCGGGCAGCGCACTGTCACCACCGTGCCGACGCAGGCCCTCTACCTCATGAACTCACCCCTGCTGCGGGAGGTTTCCGCCGGAACCGTGCAGCGGGTGTTCGCGATGACCGACCAGGACGACTCCCGCCTCCGGGAACTCCACCGCCTCATTCTCAACCGCGACGCCACTGCCGAGGAAATGGAAAAACGCACCGCCTTCCTCGAAAGCTACCAGGCCCGTCAGGTCGCGGAGAGCGGCGCCCCGGGGTCCCCGCCGGGGCCGCGGGAGGACTCCCGCAGGGCAGCTTGGGAAGCCCTGGCCCACAGCCTTCTCGCATCGAATCCTTTCCTCTTCCTCGAATGAATCCTCCGCTCCAGCAAACCGAGGCTCTCCTGCCGCCCTCACGGAGGGAATTTCTACACCTCTCGGGCTGTGGCTTCGGGGCGCTTGCGCTCGGCGCACTGACCACCCAGGAAGCCGCTGCCCGCCAGGTCTCCAATCCTCCGCTCCTCCCCAAAGTCCCCCAGCTGCCCGCCCGGGCCAAGCGGATTATTTTCCTCCACATGGTCGGCGGCCCCTCACAGTTCGAGACCTTTGACCACAAGCCTCGCCTCAATGCGGACGACGGCAAGCCCGCGCCCTTCGAGCGCGTCGCGGGGGTCGAGCAGCCGGGCGTGAACAACATGCGGCTCTTCGGTTCGCAGTGGCAATTCAAGCAGCATGGCCAAAGTGGCCTGTGGATCTCCGAATTGTTTCCGCACCTCGCCGGTCTGGCCGATGACCTCTGCGTGCTCAACGGCATGCACACCGACAATCTCGCGCATGCCCCGGCATGTCTGCAACTCCACACCGGAACCACGAACCAGGTCCGGCCATCGCTGGGCTCGTGGGTGCTCTACGGTCTCGGCACGGAAAACCAAAACCTCCCCGGCTTCATCACGGTGGCGCCTCCTTTGTCAGGGGATCAGGGCAGTGCGAAGCACTTCGGCAATGCCTTTCTCCCGGCCTGGACACAGGGAACCATGGTGGACCTCGCGGCCTCCGCCGGCAGCCCGCCCCGCATCCGCAATCTTCAAAACGACGCCCTCTCAAAGACACTGCAGCGCGCCCAGCTCGATCTCGTGCAACAGATCAACCGGGAGCATCTCGCCACCCTTCAGACCGACCAGCAAATGGAAGGTGTGATCCAGAGTTACGAACTGGCTTTCCGGATGCAAACGACGGCACCGGAGGTCTTCGATCTTTCCAAGGAGACGGACGCCACCCGCGGACTCTACGGCATCGGCGATGCCACCACCGATCACTTTGGACGCCAATGCCTGCTCGCGAGGCGTTTGGCGGAAGCCGGGGTGCGTTTCATCGAACTCAGCGCCAATGGATGGGATCACCACGGCGGCATCCGCAAAAATCTGCCGAAGAACTGCGCGGAGGTCGACCGGCCCATCGCCGGCCTGATCAAGGATCTCAAAGCGCGCGGTCTCTTCGAGGACACGCTCATCGTCTGGAGCGGCGAATTCGGCCGCACACCGTATGAGCAGGACCTCAGCAACGGCAAGTCGCCCAAGGAGAATTACGGCCGTGGCCACAATCCTTTCGGCTTCACCACCTGGCTAACCGGAGGCGGGGTGAGGGGAGGACTGAAGCACGGCTCCACTGATGACTATGGCTATCGGGCCGTCGAAGACAAGGTCCACCTCCACGATCTGCATGCCACCATGCTCCACCTGCTGGGTCTCGACCACACCCGGCTCACCTACCGCTACGCGGGCCGCGACTTCCGCCTGACGGATGTCTATGGCGAAGTCGTGCGGGAAATCCTGGCCTGACCCCATGAGAACACTGTTCGCCATCCTGCTGCTCCCATCCCTCTCCTGGGGTGCGATCGACTTTGCAAAAGACATCAGGCCCGTCCTGGAAAAGAAATGCCTCAGCTGCCACAATCCGAACCTTTCCAAAGGCGACGTTTCCCTGGCTGAAGCGTCGTCCGTTTTTGCCGCAGGCGCGACGCTGGTGGTGCCGGGCAAAGCGCTCGAAAGCGATCTCTATTTGATGGTCATGCCGGAGAAACCGGGCGAAAAACCCGAAATGCCGGCAAAAGGTGACCCGCTCACCAGGGTCGAGGCGGAAGCGCTGCGCGCCTGGATCGACGAGGGCGCGAAGTGGCCCGAGGGCCTCGTCCTGCGCGAGGCATCGAAAGCGGACAAGACCTGGTGGGCCTACCAGCCCCTCGCGAAACCGAAACACGATTCGATCGACGATTACCTCGAAGATCAACTGAAGGAAAACGGCCTCGCGATGAATCCGCCAGCCGATCCGCGGACACTGATCCGCCGGGTGACCTATGACCTCACCGGCCTCCCGCCGACTCCGGAGGAAGTCAGTGCCTTTGTCCGCGATCCGGATTCGAAAGCCTATGAAAAGCTCGTCGACCGCCTGCTCGCCTCGCCGGGTTATGGCGAACGCTGGGGGCGTCACTGGCTTGATGTGGTGCGCTTCGGCGAGAGCATCGGCTACGAGCGCAACGTCATCATCGACAACCTCTGGCCCTTCCGGGACTATGTGATCCGGTCCATCAACGAGGACAAGCCGATGAACCAGTTCATCCGCGAACATCTCGCGGGCGATGTCTTTGGGAAGGATCAGCCGGAGGTCGAAATCGGCAGTGCCTTCCTCGTGGCCGGCCCCTATGACGACGTGGGGAACCAGGACAAGGCCCAGGCCGCCCAGATCCGGGCGAACACGCTCGATGAAATCATCAGCGCCACCGGCGAGGCCTTTCTCGGGATGACCCTCGGTTGCGCGCGGTGCCACGATCACAAGTTCGACCCGATCAAGCAGAGCGATTACTACAGTCTCTATGCAACCTTTTCCGGGATCCGCCACGGGCAGAGGGTTCTGGCAACGGCCCAGGAAAAACAGGCACGGGCCGCCAAGGTGACACCTCTGGAGGAGCGCAAGGCTGCGCTCGAGACGGAACGCGCCACCCTCGAGGCGGCGGTGATCGCCCGGGCCCGGGCAAAGGCCGCCGAGTTTGAAACACACTGGACGCGTCCGGCGGTGGATCGGACGGGCACGGAAGAACGCTTCACTCCGGTCACGGCAAAGTTTGTCCGACTGGTGAGCGAGGCACAGGACATCAAGCTGGGAAACGCCGCCGGTTTTGGCATCGACGAGTTCGAGGTCTGGTCGGCGGAAACGGAACCCCGCAACGTGGCACTGGCCGCCAACGGTGGAAAGGCCAGCGGGGAGGCCCGGAAGATCGAGGACTTTCCCAATGCCTACGGTCCCCAGCACGCCATCGACGGCAAGACCGGAGCGCGATTCATCTCCGCGGGGCCTTACCTGACCATCGAGCTGGCCCGGCCGACGCGCGTCGACCGGGTGATATTCTCCAGCGCCAGGGGCGAGGAGACGCCGCAGCATGTGAAATTCGTCTTTGTCGCCGAATACCGCATCGAGGTGTCCGACGATGGGGAGACATGGCGGGAGGTGGCCAATGGACGGGATCGGAAACCGGCGAATCCGAATCACCAGGACCTGCGCTGGCGGCAACTGGAAACCTCCGCGGAGGAGTCCGCCAAACTGGCTGCGCTGCGCCGCGAACTGGCCGAGGTGAATGGCGAACTGGCGGCCATTCCGCCACTGCCGACGGTCTGGGTCGGCAATCGCAATCCAGAGGACGCAAAAGGCCCATTCCATGTCTTCATTGGCGGCAGTCCGCAACGTCCCGGAGAGACGGTCGCGCCTGCCAGCCTCTCGACCCTCGGAGAAGTCGTGCCCGGCTACAACCTGCCGGCCGGGGCGGAGGAAGCAACCCGTCGGCTCCAGCTGGCCCAATGGATCATCCACCCGGACAACCCGCTCACCCTGAGGGTGTTGGCAAACCGCGTCTGGCAGAACCACTTCGGCACCGGCATCGTCGATACTCCGAACGACTTCGGCTACATGGGCGGGCGCCCGGTGCATCCCGAAATGCTGGATTTCCTTGCTGTAAAACTCAAGGAGAACGGCTGGCGCCTCAAACCGCTGCACCGCATGATCGTGCTCACCCGTGCCTACCGGCAATCTTCCGGTTGGCGCGGGGAAGCTGCCAAAGTGGATGGCGACAGCCGCCTGCTCTGGCGGTTTCCTCCGCGGCGACTTTCGGCCGAGGAGATTCGTGACACCATTCTCAGCATCTCGGGCAGACTCGACCCCAGGATGGGCGGTCCCGGTTTCCGGCTGTATCATTTCATGCAGGACAATGTCTGCACCTACGAGCCGCTCAGCGAACACGGTCCCGAGACCTGGCGGCGTTCGGTGTATCATCAGAATGCCCGCGCCTCGGTGGTTGATCTGATGACGGAATTCGACCAGCCCGACTGTGCCTTTTCCACCCCGAAAAGGGTCGCGACCACCACACCGCTGCAGGCCCTGACCCTGCTCAACCACCGCTTCACTCTCGACATGGCCGGAGCTTTGGCCGACCGGATCACGATCACCGCGGGAGACGATCCGTCCGCCCAGGTCATCGCTGCGTTCCACCTCGCCTACCAACGGGATCCCGACGCGGAGGAACTGGCGCATTCCCTGGCCGCCCTGCCGATGACGGGCCTGCGCGGCTTTTGCCGGGCTCTGCTCAACTCCAGTGAACTTATCCATGTGGACTGACCCATGACTCCGCACTCCTTTCTTTCCCGCCGCGATTTTTTCGGCAACGTTTCCACCGGCCTGATGGGCGTGGGATTGGCGCATCTCCTCGGCCGCGAGGCCGCCGGCGCCTTGTCCAACGGCAGCCCCTCCACATGGCGCCCCGGTTCCGGCAGCAGCCATTTTCCGGCCAAGGCCAAGCGGGTGCTGCAAATCTTCTGTCCCGGAGCGGCTTCGCACATGGACCTCTGGGAGCACAAGCCCATGCTGGAAAAAATGGACGGCAAGCCGATGCCCGGCGAGGAGAATCTCGTCAGTTTCCAGGGCAAAAACGGCTCCCTGATGCGCAGCCCCTGGCCCTTTGTGCCCGCCGGCCAGAGTGGCCGAATGATCTCCTCAATGCTGCCCCACATGGGCCGACATGTGGATGACATCGCCTTCTTCCATGGGATGACCTCCAAGACCAACACGCACGGACCCGGCTGCGTGTTTATGAACACCGGTCACCCAACCGAGGGATTTCCCTCCGCGGGCGCCTGGACCAGTTATGCTTTGGGCAATCTGACCGACAACCTGCCCACCTACGTGGCCATTCCCGACATCCGGGGGGAACCACCGAACGGGAAAGCGAACTGGAGCAACGGATTCCTCCCCGCGAAGCACCAGGCGATAGTCATGGCGGCCCACCAGCCGATTCGCAATCTGGAGCGTCCCCAAGGCATCAGCGCCACCGAAGAACTTGGCACCCGGGAACTGCTGGGCTTTCTCAATGAACGTCATGCCGCAGACCGTGCCGCCGAGAGCGATCTGCGGGCCCGCATCGGCGCCTACGAACTGGCCGCCAAGATGCAGCTCTCCGCCCCGGAAGTGGGCAATCTTGACAGCGAGCCGGAACACCTTCACCGGCTCTATGGCACCGACTCCCCCAATGAGTTGAAAGCAGGCTACGCCCGCAACTGCCTGCTGGCCCGCCGACTTCTCGAGCGGGGAGTGCGCTGTGTGAACCTCTACTGCGCCTCGCGCGCCAGCGGGGTGGATGGCCTGCTGAACTGGGATGCCCACAAAACGCTCAAAGCGGACTATGAACGGCACTGCCCGGTGTTCGACCAGCCAACCGCGGCACTGTTGTCGGATCTCAAGCAGCGCGGCATGATGGAGGACACCCTGATTCTCTGGACGACGGAGTTTGGCCGCATGCCGACCCGCCAGGAAGGCACCGCCGGCCGCGACCACAATCCCGATGGCTTCACCCTCTGGATGATGGGGGCCGGCGTGAAGGGCGGCTCCAGTTACGGAGCGACCGACGATTTCGGACGACGGGCCGAGCAGAATCCAACCACCATCTGGGAATTCTACGCCACGGTGCTGCATCTCCTCGGCCTCGACTTTGAAAGACTGAGCTGGTATCACAATGGTCTCGACCGCCGTCTCACCGACGTGCACGGCAGGGTCATCCGCTCCGTTCTCGCCTGACGTCCTGTCTCATGAAACCGAACCCGTGCCTGCTGGAGCGGACCTTGCTGTCCGCATTGCCTTCGCCCTGGTCGGCCCTCTGCTCCGTCTCCACGCATCCCGCCTGGGGCGGTCGATGAGTCAGAAATTCCCCGCGCGTTCTTCAGACCATGACACCGATCCGGACATTGCTCACCACCCTGGCGCTCTCTCCCCTGGCCGGCTTTCACGCAGCCGACCCGGCGGAGCCGAATGTCCGGCCCAACATCATCGTCATCCTCGCCGATGACTTCGGTGTCGGCGACATTCAGGCGCATTATCCGAACAACAAGATCGCCACGCCGAACCTGGACCGGCTGGTGCGCGAGGGCATGAGTTTCACCGATGCCCACAGTCCATCGGCGGTGTGTTCACCGACGCGCTACGGCATTCTGACCGGGCGCTATGCCTGGCGCACCCGGTTGCAGGAGTGGGTCATCGCGGCCTACGAGCCGCCGTTGATCAACGAGCTTCGCCCGACGTTGCCGGGGTTTCTGCGCAAGAATGGCTATCACTCGGCAGGCGTTGGCACATGGCACCTCGGATGGAACTGGGCCGGACCGCAGCCGGGTCAGATGACCGCGAAACCGAACGGACAGAAGGACCTCACCTGGGATTTCAACAAGCCCGTCACGGGAGGCCCGGTGGATCGCGGATTCGACCAGTTTTTTGGCGTCGATCTGCCGAACCTGCCGCCCTTCACCTGGATTGAGAACGATCACGTCGCGATTCAACCGACGGCACCGCTGCAAGTCGATCCCGAAGAAGGCATCGTGCTGCCGGTGGCGTTCAACGGAACACCGTCGGCACCGGGTTGGCGATTGCAGGCGATTCTGCCAGAGATCACGAAGCGCGCCGTCGATTACATCCAGGACCAAGCGAAAAAAGACAAACCCTTCTTCCTCTATTTCGCCCAAACTTCGCCGCATGAGCCCGTCGTGCCTTCGGCGGCCTTTCGTGGGAAGAGCGGCATCGCACCGGTGGCGGACTTCGTCATGGAGACGGACTGGTCGGCCGGGCAAGTGCTGGAGGCGGTGGAAAAGGCGGGCATCGCGGACAACACGCTTGTCGTCTTCACGGCGGACAACGGCCACTCGCACTACACTGGCTGGGAAGATCTCATCAAAGCCGGGCATCAGCCCAGCGGTCCGTACCGCGGACACAAGGGCGACATCTGGGAAGGCGGCCATCGCGTGCCGCTTGTTGTGCGATGGCCGGGGAGAGTCGCCCCTGGTTCGAAGAGCGATCGCATGGTGTCGCTGACCGATCTTTTCGCGACGTTCGCCGGAGTGGTGGGAGACCACCTGCCTGCCAAGGGTGCCGAAGACAGCGTCAGCTTCCTGCCGGATCTCCTCGGCAAAGGGCAAGGCACGCGCACGGGGCTTGTGAGTCACTCGAACATGGGTGAGTTCGCCCTGCGAGATGGCCCATGGAAAATCGTCTATCGCATGGCCGGCAAGAACGTCGAAACCTCGCGCGGCCAGGCCACCGTCGTCGAGTTGTATGATTTGGAACACGACATCGCCGAGGCAAACAACCTCGCCGCTCGGCATCCCGAGATCGTCGCCACACTGACCGCGAAGCTTGACGCCGTGGTCCAGCGCGGTGCCACACGCGAGAACATTCCGGCACGCAACGACTGTGACGTGGACTTCCGCAAGACCCAGACCGAGCGCTGGGCACCCGCCGCTAACACCGACACCACCACCGCACCCGAAGGCTTCACACCACTCTTCGATGGCAAGACGTGGGCCAACTGGGATCATCCCGTGCATCTCGATGGCGTCTGGGAGATCAGCGATGGCGTGATCCGCCTGCGCACCGACGAACCGCCGCGCGGCAAGGGCCTGGACTACAACCTCTCGACGCAGAAGCACTTCAAGGACTTCACCCTCATGATCGACTGGCGTCTCACCGGCGAGCCACAGGTGAAACCGCATCAGTGGCTCCAGGACGACGGCACCTTCCACACCGATGCCGAAGGCAAAACGATCATGAAGGACAACCTCACCTGGGGCGACAGCGGCATCTATCTGCGCGGCGCGCGACTCGCGCAGGTGAACGTCTGGTGCCAGCCCTGCGGCAGTGGCGAGATCGGAACGAAGTTCAAGGACATGGAGGCCACTCAAGCAGAGCGCCTCAAAACCATGCCCGGCACCCGCGCCGACAAAGGCCCCGGCGAATGGAACCGCTTCATCATCACCCTGCGCGGCGACCGCGTCGATGTCTCTCTTAATGGCACCCAAGTCATCCAAGGCGCCCGCGTAAAGGACATCCCCGCCGCAGGGCCGATCACCCTGCAGAATCACAAGGACGCGGTCGAATTCCGCCACATTTTCATCAAGGAACTCTCCCGGCCATGAATGCATTGCCCATGCCCACGCTTCACCGTGCATGCAGGATGTGCCTCCTCCGGCCGGTGTTCCGGATTTCATCCCCTCTGGTAAGAGCTGGAGCCGCCTTCCTCCTTCTGCTCTGTGGCTCCGTGCCGCATTTGAATGCCGAGGAGCGTTTCCTCCTCGCGGCCGACAACCAGGTGATCGAAATCACCCGTGAGGGAAACGTAACCGACGTGCTCGGACATTCCGGCCATGGCGGTATCTATGACGCGTGGCGGCTGCCGGACGGCGGCATTGCCTATGCCCACAAGGGCGGTCTGGCGGTGTTCGATGCGGCGAAAAAGCTGGTCATGGAACACAAGGCTCTCGCGGGACCGAAAGGCGCTGAGGCGAACAGCCTGGCGGTGCTCGAAGGCGGGAAGAAATTCGCCCTCATGGACAGCGGGGTGGGTCAAATCCGCATCGTCGATCGTGGCGGTGCCGTTGTGAGCGAGACGTCGTTGCCCGATCTCAAGGACGCTCCGCTGCACTTTCGCTACCGTATGAGTCGTGAGGTGCCGGGAGCCACTGCTTTCTGGGTGGGGCAATATGGACGCAAAACGGTGTTGCAGGTGGAAACGGGAACAGGGCGTGTGTTGCAAACGATACCACTCGATCCGCTGCTGAAGCCTTCACCGACGGTGAAGAAGGCCTTCGACGTTCTGCAAGTCGCGGATGGCTCCTTGTGGGTATCCACCTCCACAGGTTGTCAGTTGCTGCACTTGCGCGCGGACGGGAAAAAGCTCGGCTGCTGGACCATCGATGACCTTGATCTGAAGTGTCGTTATTTGCTCGGCATGTCGCGTCTGGCCAATGGCAATGTGATCATCGCCTGCGGTGACTATCATCTGCAAAAGGCCGAAGAGGGGCGTGATGTGCTGGCGGAGATCGATCCGAATGGTAAAGTTGTGTGGCGGCTGACGCGTGATCAGTTGGTGGATCAAATCGAAGGCGCGATCGACAAAGGCAGCGGCCTCGAAGAGATGCGCATCACGAATGTTCATGTCATTGACGTGCCGTCTCCACCATCGGTCAAAACAGCCGCAGTCGCAGCCAACCAGCTTCCCGCGTTCATCGACAAGCATTGCATCGACTGTCACGATGACAGCACGGCGAAAGGTGACTTCGACATCACCGCGCTCGATTTTGACCTCGGAAATGCCGCGAAGCGCTCGCGGTGGACGCAGGTGTTTGATCTGGTCGTAAAAGGCGAAATGCCGCCACCGGAGAAATCGAAGGTGAGCAAGGAGGAGCGGCAAGCCTTCTCCCAAGAGTTGGGAGGGACGTTGCTGGCGGTGGCAACGGCTGAAGTGGCGAAAACGGGCCGTGGCCCCGTGCGCAGGCTCACGCGCGTGGAGTTTGAGAACAATCTGCGTGTGCTCTTGAAGCTGCCTGATCTCGACATTCGTGACAAGTTGCCCGAAGACCGCGATTCGCACGGCTTCACGAAGGTGTCCGCCATGCTTGACGTGTCGCGCGTTCAGGTGGATGCCTATCTCGATGCCACTGAGACCGCCCTGCGTGCTGCCATGGCCGGGAGCGCGTCAGCGGCAAAGCCGCTGACGCAACGCTTCACAGGCCTGGCGTTGTTCCCCGGCCTCTCAACTTTCGGCGAGCGTGAGGCGATGTTCTTTGCGCGGGACAATCGCATGGTGCCCATCACCAACGAGGAAGTGAAAACGATGACGCCCGATCAGCGCAACGATCCCATGCTGGAGATGGCGCTCTTCCGCTCGGCGACGTGGCCTTACTATGGCTATCCGCAGGGATTTCGAGCGAGAGAGGAAGGAGCCTATCGAGTGCGCTTCAGAGGACGGGCTGTGCGGCAGGTGCGTGACTTCCGGTTAGTGCCTGCTTATGAGCCCATCGCGATGAGCTTCCGTGCGCGGCAGCCTTCCGGACCCGATGTCTCCGGTGATGTGCGCGAGACCGGCGGCTGGATGGATTTGCAACCGGTGGCCCGTGAGTTCGAGACGACGATCCATCTCAAGGCAGGGGAGACGTTTGAATACAGCCCACTGGGCCTGCCGGTGCCGTTCATTCGCACGGATGGCGGCTTCTTTTATGACTACCCACCGATGCCGCCGGAGGGGCACCGCGGCGTGGCGATTCAATGGCTCGAAGTCACCGGACCGCTCGTTGAATCGCAATGGCCACCGGCCTCGCATCACGTGTTGTTTGATGAGGTCGCGCCCGCGAAAGGCACGGAAGCCGATGCGGAGCGGTTGTTTCGCC